>NZ_JBFUKF010000384.1:0-4695 GCF_056400985.1 Mucilaginibacter sp. P4_G9
TGCCTGCACCAACTATGGCTATGCTGCCATGCTGGGTATCGCCTAAAGTGAAGGCATCCGCAAAGGCCGGTAGCAATGCCATACCGCCAGCCATTAAACCAGCATCGCGCAAAAACTTACGGCGGCTATCGCCCATTTGCTCATGGCTAATTTCATCCTCCCTAAGGGAAGAGAAAAAGGCTTTTCTTAACAGGTGAATAAATGGACTATGCATTTTGGGGTTAGCGTATTAGTATCCTTTGTTTTGTACCACCACACCGCCTGTTGAACTGATCTCGCTTTGCGGGATAGGCAGTACAGGGTTTACCTCGTCACCTAAAACTTCGGCTACTTTTTGGGTACGGGCCAGGTCAAAAAGGCGGTGACCTTCAAAGTTGAGCTCGGCGCGGCGTTCGTTTAAAACAGCGTTTAGGTAGGTTGCATCACTGGGCACATTGGCAGCGGTTAGTTTGGCCATGCCCCGGTGCTCACGAAGCGTATTCAGATCGGCCAGGCCGTTAATCCTGCCCAAAGCTTCGGCCCTGATAAGGTAAACCTCGGCCAGGCGAATAATGTAAGCCGAATTGTCTTTGGTAGTTTCACCCCGGTATTTTTCGGTCCGACCATCGGGTTGAATGCTTTGATCAACATTTACAAAATCAACCAGGCTTGAGCGATCGTCGGTTGGGCGGCTGGTGAAAAAGGTGTTCAAGTCTTCGGCGGCTAAAAATGCCACATCTGTTCTTAAGGCATCATCACGCACATAAGTAAGTCCGTTGTAGGCGCTGTTATTTTGCTGATCGAACACCAGTTCAAATACACTTTCGGATGTGTTTTTTTGTGTATAGATCTTATTCAGATCGGCGGCTGGTAACAACGCATAGGCGCTGTTGCTGATTACCAACGAAGCGGCTGTAGCTGCGCCGGCTTTATTTCCCTGGTATAAATACACCCTTGCCAATAACGCATTTGCAGCGGCTTGTGAGGCATATTTGCTGCCGTTATCCGTGTTTAGCAATTTAACGGCTTGTTGCGCGTCGGCTATTATTTGTTTGTATGAATCGGCAACGCTGCTGCGCTTAACGGGGGTAGCCGGGTTGGCAGTAGAGGTAACTATGGAAATGCCATAGGCCGATGTATTATCCCAGTGCTCGCCAAACATACGCAGCAGATCAAACAAGGCCAGGCTGCGTACAAAATAAGCTTCGCCTTTTATGTTTGACAGCTCGGTAGCATCAGTTCCGGGAACCTTGTCTGCGTTTTCGATGATCTTATTGGCTGCATAAATGGAGTTATATACCTGGATATAAATTGCCGATGTGTAAATATTACTTGGCGACACAGCCTTGTTGGCAATATCTGTAAGGTCAATCACATCATAGCCACCTGTAGTGCCATTGTCCGAATAGCATTCGGCCAGCAGCGGGTAATAGCCTCCATAGTAACTTTTACTTTGCAGTGTACTGTACATGCCTATACGTGCACTATGCAAACCTGCTACATTTTTAAATACGGTACCATCGGCTACTTCATTTGGCGATGTAACATCCAATACCTTTTTGCAGGAAGATTGGATGATGGTAACCAGGAGAAGAACAACTGTTATATATTTTCGCATAATAGTAGAATTAAAATTTAAAGTTTACACCCAATAAAACCGTGCGTGCCTGCGGATAGGCAGCATAATCAACCCCGGCTGTACTGGGCGAGCTGCCACCGTTTGAGCTAACCTCGGGATCAAAACCATAGTATTTGGTAAATGTGTAAAGGTTTTGCGCTTCCACATAGATGCGCAGGGATGAAAATGCTTTGCTGTTTTTTGGTTTGATGGTATAACCCAGGTTTACTGTCCTGATTCTTAAAAAAGAGGCATTTTCAATAAACTGCGATGAGTTTTGCACGTAATTCTGGAAAACCATAGATGCCCTTGGGATATCGGTTACATCACCCGGCTTTTCCCAGCGCTTGTTCACAATGGTGGCATTGTTGGCGTATACCTGGTAAAGGTACTGGTCGTCATAACCGCCATCGCTCCAGCCAAGGGTTTGGTAGGTTGAGCGGATAAGGTTGTATACCTTGTTGCCAATACTAAACTGGGTTGAAATATTAAGGTCAAAATCATTATACCTGAAACTGTTGCTCCAGCCGCCAAAATAATCAGGGGTGGCTTTACCCAATACCTGCTGGTCATCGCTGAATTTAGGATTGCCTGTTTGCGGATCGACGCCTAAATATTTATACCCATAAAAAGAGCCTACTGCCTCGCCAACCTTTAAGATATGCGTTGGAAACAAATCGCTGTAGGCAGAAAGTAATTGGTTATCTGACGATAGTGCGAGGATCTTGCTTTTAATAAAACTTATATTAAAGGCGGTTGTCCAGGTAAAGTTTGTGGTTTTTACAGGGTAAGCGTTTACAGAAAACTCGACACCGGTATTCTGAATATTACCGGCGTTTATAGTCTGTGTTGCAAAGCCAGAGGTAGCCGGGAGTGGGGCCTCGCTCAACAGTTCGGTACGGTTGCCTTTGTATGCCTCTAACGAGCCGCCTATTTTACCGCCGAATAATTCAAAATCCAAACCGGCGTTTATCATTTTGTTGCGTTGCCAGGTGAGATCGGGGTTGCCGATGTTGCGTGGTTTTAAGCCCGATACGCCATCATAGCGCGATGGCTGATAATAGCTCTGGTATTGAAAATCGCCTATCTCCTGGTCGCCGCTTAAGCCGTAGCTAAACCTCAGTTTAAGGTTGGTAAGCCATTTGGAGTCGCTCAGGAATTTTTCTTTGCTGATTACCCAGCCGGCAGAAACCGCGGGGAATAATCCCCAGCGTTTATTGGGGTCGAATCTTGATGAGCCGTCATAACGGGCGCTGGCCGATAAAAGGTACTTATCATCATAAGCATAATTGGCCCTGAACAGGAATGAAAGCAAGCCCCAACCCGAATGCAGATCGGTAGCCCCGGTAACGGTTGACGCGCTGGAGATGTTTGTAAGCCCGGTTCCTTCCGGAAAACCCTGCGCGTTGATAGATGAGTTTTCGGTACGGGTTGATTGGGCTGTAAAGCCACCTAACAGGTTGAGGCTATGCTTTTCGGCAAATGTATTTTGATAGGTTAAGGTGTTTTCGTTAATCAGGGTGGTATTGGAGTAGTTGCCTTTTATAGCTTTACCCCCAACAGCAGAGGCATCTGAGGTAATGGCGTCAAAAAACTGGTCGTCGTTAAGGCTGGTATAATCGGTACTGAACGATGCCCGGAACTTCAGGTTTTTAAGCACTTCAATATCAGTAAAAACACTCCCCAAAAAGCGGTAATTGGTGGTGAATGCCTGGATCTCTTTTGCTGATTTTACCGGGTTATCACTCAACCAGCTGGCTTCATACTGGGTGTAATCTGAATAACTGCCATCTTTATTATAAACCGGCATTAAGGGCGATGCACCTAAAGCATTGGTTACAATACCGGTGTAAGTGTCATCATTAAAACTACGCCTGTTTTTGCCATAGGTAAAGGAGGTATTTGTACCAATGGTTACCCTGTCGCTCACTTTATTGTCAAGGTTGAAACGGAAGGATGCGCGTTTGTAGTAATTCTCTATCACAATACCCTGCTGATCAAAGTAATTGCCCGAGATAAAGAACTTTGTTTTTTCGCTGCCGCCGCGGGCTGATAGTTGAATAGAGCTGATAGGGGCTGTTTTCAGGATCTGGTCGAGCCAGTTGGTATTTACTTTTGTTTTCCAGTTAGCAGGCAGCGGATTGGTTAAAACCGCGGGGTCAAATCCGTCCGGAAACTGGGTAGGGTCATCCTGGTAAAGTTTCAGGTCCTGTTTGCGGGCATCTTCTTCCAAAGCAACAAACCCCTTGCTATCTAAAAATGGAATGGTATGCGCCACATGCTGAACGCCGGTATAGCTATCAAAGCTAAACTCCGTTTTTCCGTTTTTACCGTGTTTGGTGGTTATCAGCACAACACCATTGGCGGCCCTTGCTCCATAAATGGCAGCTGCCGAGGCATCTTTTAAAATCTGTATGGATTCTATATCATCCGGGTTAATATCGGCTATCGAACTGATGTTCTGGCCCTGGCCAACCACCGTACCATCGGTTGTGTATGATGTGGAAAGGGAGGAGTTACTTTCGCTGATCATGGGGATCCCGTCAACCACATATAAAGGGTTGCTGGCGCCGCGAACGCTCACCAATAACCCGGCTCCCGGCGTGCCCGATGGCGTGGTTACCAAAATTCCCGGTACTTTACCCTCAATACTCTGGGCAAGATTTGATACGGGCTGGTCTTTAAAATCCTTATTGCTGATGGAACTGATGGCCGATGTAAGGCTGGATTTTTTTTGCGTACCATAACCAACTACAATTACATCGTTAAGCTGGCTTTTGGTTTCTTCCATAACTATGTTAAGCAAGGTTTTATTGCCAACATCAGCAGTATAGGTTTTAAAACCTATATAGGATATAACTAATTGTTGATTGCTGCCATTAACCTGGATAGAAAACATACCATCGGCATTGGTAACAGTTCCCTGTTTGGTACCCTTTATAAAAACAGACGCACCAACAATGGTTTGTCCCAGGCCATCTTTTACGGTGCCTTTAACAGTACGGTCTTGTGCCGAAGCAATAGGAGGGGCTGTTAAGCAAAGCCACATGGTTAAAACAGCAAATAATAAGCGTATGGTTTGTTTCATAGTGTGGATT
>NZ_JBFUKF010000385.1:0-4691 GCF_056400985.1 Mucilaginibacter sp. P4_G9
GGGCACACCCAGTTCGTTTTCATACTGCAACACATACTGGTCGCTGCCATAAACTGATAGCTGCAATGCACTGCCAGCACCGCTGGCTGCAGCTTTGAAACGGGTATCGGTTGCTATAGTATAATCGGTAAGAATACCTCCGTAGCTCCATCCGCCTATACCCAAACGCTCGGGATCGGCTATGCCCAGTTTTTCCAGTTTATCAACGGCGCCAAGCAGATCCTTAACTTCCTTATTACCCCAATCGGCATAAATGGCTTTACAATAGTCTAATCCCCGGCCATTACTGCCACGGTAATTCACAGCGGCTACGGCATATCCTGCACCTGCCAACACCTGCCTGGTAGCATCAAACGTATATTCATCCTGACCAACCGGTCCACCGTGAATAAATAAGATCAATGGCAGCTTTTTGGCGTTGCTATCAGGAGTTAATATAATGCCCGAAACCTGTGTACTATCAATACTGATTGATTCAAAACCTTCTACATGCGCCAGTTTAACTGTATTTAACCACGCTTGCTGATGAAATGTTAGCCGGCGCAACTTACCACCTTCCAAAGCAAATAATTCAGCGGGAGTATACGGATCACTTTTTTGTACTACCCAATTACCCGTCGCATTTGTGCCAATATCAGTAATGCCATATTCACCTTTATTTATGGTGGTAATTTTACCATTGTTTACGCTCACACCGGCTACATAGCGCTCGCGGTCATCAGCTACTATAAACCAAATACTTTTACTATCCTTAGCCCAGATTTGGTTACCAACCGGGCGATCGAGCTGCGGGGTTAATACCTTTTTGTTTGAACCAACCACATCCATCGTACACAACACATTTTGATCATACATCATATAATCAGCATCACTGGTTGAGCGCAGGTACGAGATCAGTTTACCATCCGGGCTCCACTGCGGGTTCCTGTCGGGGCCCTTCCAGGTAGTTACCTGCAGCATGCTGGCGTTAGGCCTGGCGTCTATGGTGAAAATATCGGTATTCTCATTTTTATCCGGATCGATACTGCGATTACTTACAAATGCGATTGTTTTACTATCAGGCGACCATACCGGCGAGGCTTCGTCCTTATCACCTTTGGTAAGGGTATCCAGCCTTTTGGTGGCTACATCAAGCAGGTACAAATGCTGGTGCAGGTGCTGTAGGTAGCCTTCAACATCCTGCTTAAAATGGTAGCGGTCTATTACAATCGGCTTTGGTGTTTTGGGTGCTTCTTTACCCTTATTTGCAGGGTCACCAATTACAATCACCAGCTTTTTACTATCCGGCGACCATGAATAATCGTCCAGGTTACCTTTAATATCTGTAAGTTTAACGCCCTCTCCACCCCGGCGATCAATCAGCCAAACCTGTGCCCCGTTCTTTGAATCGCGCGATGAAAGAAATGATAAATATTTTCCATCGGGCGACCATCTTGGCGATGAAGCAGCTTCGGCACCGTGTGTTAGTTCGATAGATTCTTTACCATCCCAGCTTTGCATCCACAGGTGCGATACACGCTTATCCTTTGCTGTATCAACTTCGGATACACTATAGGCGACCCATTTACCATCCGGCGAAAGCTGAGGATCGGTAAGTGTAGGAATGCGATTGATGTCAATCGGTTTTAAAGTCTTTTTTTCCTGCTGGCCGCTTACATACAGGGAAACGGATATGGCAATAAGGGATAAGAAGGCTCTTTTCATAGACGGATATGATGAATAAAGCCTGTAATTTAACAATTAGTACCAGGATTTATGAGAATTTAAGCGCTCACAATAGAAATATTACAATATGTAAATCCCGACTCGCCCGGTCAATTATTATACTAACTATTTCAAACCCAATTAACTGTTCAATTAATTATTTGCAATAATTAAATTTATTCATTTACTTTGTCATTCAAAGTACTTTTAAATAAATCATTCATGAAAGTTAAAATGATACTCCCTGCCTTAACAGAAGCCGAAAGTCCATTTTGGCGACCAATAAAATATTCACTGTTCCCGCCATTGGGTTTGGCAACACTTGCAGCTTACCTTTCGCCAGATGATGAAATAGACCTGCAAGACCAGCATGTTGAAAAGCTTAACCTGGACGATAACCCCGATTTGGTAATTATCCAGGTGTATATCACCAATGCTTACCGCGCCTATAAAATTGCCGATCATTACCGGGCAAAAGGCGCTTATGTGATTTTAGGCGGCCTTCATGTTACATCCTTACCTATGGAGGCAGCGCCCCATGCTGATAGTATTTTTACAGGGCCGGGTGAAGACACTTTTCCGAGGTTTTTATTGGATTTTAAGAACCGCTGCCCACAAAAGGTTTATAATTCCACCATCCGTACACTCGAAAAAGTTCCGCCTATACGCCGCGATCTGATCAAGAGGCATTTGTACCTTGTGCCCAATTCAATTGTGGTTACCCGGGGCTGTCCCCATCATTGCAGCTTTTGTTATAAGGACGCATTTTTTGAAGGTGGCCGTACCTTTTATACGCAGGAGGTTGACGATGCACTGTCCGAAATTGACAGGCTGCCTGGCAGGCACCTGTATTTTTTGGATGATCACCTGTTGGGAAATGCCAAATTTGCCAGTAGTCTTTTTGATGGAATGAAAGGCATGAAACGTGTCTTTCAGGGCGCAGCAACTGTTGATTCTATACTTAGAGGCAACCTTATAGAAAAGGCTGCCGAAGCAGGCCTTAGAAGTTTATTTGTAGGATTCGAAACATTTTCGCCCCAAAATCTAAAACAAAGCAACAAAAAGCAAAACCTTGAAAAAGATTATGTAAAGGCTGTAAACCGCCTGCATAGCTTGGGGATCATGATAAACGGGAGTTTTGTTTTTGGTTTAGACGATGATGATAAGGATGTTTTTAAAAGAACAGTTGACTGGGGTGTAAAACATTCCATTACTACATCAACCTATCATGTTTTAACGCCGTACCCCGGCACAGAACTTTTTAATAGCATGGAACGGCAGGGCAGAATACTCACTAAAAATTGGGAGCTGTATGATACACGCAAAGTTGTTTACCAAACCGTTGGTTTAACTGCACAGGAACTTGAAGATGGCTATTGGTGGGCCTATAAAGAATTTTATAGATGGAATAATATATTTAAAGCCAGCATGCAGCATGAATCCAACATTCATAAATTAAAACATTTTTTTTATTCGGGAGGATGGAAAAAATTTGAACCTGTATGGAATTTCCTGATCAAAACAAAAAGTTTAAACAATACACTCCCCGCTCTTGAAACTGTATTGTCGAAAATAAATTTCAATAAAGCTGTAAATCCACCATTGGATAACCGGGAGTTACAAGTACCTGCTTTTTTGCCAGAACATTAACTCCGGCTAATCGGCTTATTCCACACTCTCCAAAAACTATATCACCCCTGCTTTCTCCAACTCTACCTGCATTTGCCGTTGCATGCTTTGGGCTTCGGCACGCGCGGCTTCGGCAAAGTTTTCATCGTTACCGGCGTAAATGATAGAGCGTGAAGCGTTTACTATAAGGCCGCAATCTTTGGTGATGCCATACTTGCATACCTCTTCCAGGCTCCCCCCCTGTGCGCCCACACCGGGAACCAGCAGGAAGTTATCGGGTGAGAAAATCCGAATATTGGTAAACTCGGTACTTTTGGTAGCCCCTACTACGTACATGATCCTATCTGCACCGGCCCAGGTATTGGCTTTTTGAATTACTGTTTCATACAGATAGCCGTCGCCGGTTTGCAGGTATTGTAAATCTTTACTACCTACCGATGAAGTAAGCGCCAGTATAATTATCCATTTACCTTCATAGGCCAGGTAAGGCGTTACACTGTCATTACCCATATATGGTGTAATAGTAATTGCATCAAAGCTCATTCCGGATGCATTTTGGTCAAAAAAGGCTTTGGCGTATTTATCGGACGTATTACCGATATCGCCCCTTTTTGCGTCTATTATATTTAAGGTGTCGGCTGGCAGGTATTTCCAGGTATCAATCAGACTTTGCAAACCTTTAATACCACGTGCTTCGTAAAAAGCCGCATTGGGTTTATAGGATATACACAGATCCCTGGTAGCATCAATGATGCGTTTATTGAATTCCAGTACAGGATCGGGGTATTCCTTTAAAAACTCAGGGATCTTATCAATATCTGTATCAAGGCCCACACATAAAAAGGACTTCTTTTGCTTTATTTGGTCTATTAGCTGCTTGCGGGATATCATCGGAAGGGTGTTAAAATGTTCTGATTGTCAAAAAAACTAAAAATTTAGCTTAAACATCGCAGCCGACGAGATATTTATTTAATTAATTTGAAATTAAAGAATATTTGTTTACAATTGCATTGTTTTCCTTTGAATTTTTCTTGCACTAAAGAAACAATTTAAAAACCCACGATATTTATTTGTTAATACTTTGACTGGGTTTGGATGTTTACTTAATCAATGTTTCAAGATCAATTATTTACAATAAGGCCTTTGTGTACACAAAAATTTTAATGCACGTGGAAACCTTATTACCGTTTGAAAACTAATTACAATATTAAAAATCCCTTTTGAACTATAATTCATATCATGTCTGATAAAATCGAATTGAACGACAAACTCGTTTCTGAGTTGCGCGATATTGCAAAAAATTTAGGTATTGCCGAGGCCGACGAACTACGCAAAGCCTTGCTAATAGCCCGTATTAT
>NZ_JBFUKF010000386.1:0-4686 GCF_056400985.1 Mucilaginibacter sp. P4_G9
CATTAAATGTAAGTAAAAGGGCTGGCGAAAACCTGATTCAGGCATCAGATAAGATAAATGAACTTATCAAACAAAAGCAAAAAACAGTTTTCCCCAAAGGCTTAAATATCACGGTAACCGGCGATCAGTCTGACAAAACCCGTACAACACTTAACGACCTGATAAATACCATAGTAATTGGTTTTATACTGGTAACGGTTATTCTGATGTTTTTTATGGGTACTACCAATGCCATATTTGTAGCTTTGTCAGTGCCATTATCGTGCTTTATAGCTTTCCTGATAATGCCCTGGATAGGTTTTACATTGAATATGATTGTGCTGTTCTCGTTCCTGCTGGCCTTAGGTATTGTGGTGGATGACGCCATTGTGGTTATCGAAAATACCCACCGCATATTTGCCAATGGAAAAGTACCTATTAAGCAGGCCGCTAAAATTGCTGCCGGCGAGGTGTTTTTACCGGTGTTCTCGGGTACCATGACCACTCTTGCACCATTTGTACCGTTGGCATTCTGGAATAGTTTGATAGGGCATTTTATGTTCTTTTTACCTATTACTTTAATTATAACCTTATTGGCTTCATTGGTTGTGGCTTATATTATTAATCCGGTTTTCGCGGTTGATTTTATGAAACCTCATTTTGACGGAGAGCATGATCATCCCAAATTTGATCGCAAGGTAAAGCGGGCAATGATATACCTGCTTATTGCCACAGTTGTGGGTTACCTGATAAACTTTGGAATAGGTAACTTTATGGTGCTGATAATAGCGCTGTACCTTTTAAACCACTTTGTACTGTTAAAGATTATCGACAGATTCCAGAAAAATTCCTGGCCGCGTTTTCAGCAATGGTATGCTAAATGGCTTGAAAAAGCTGTTCACTTTCCTAAAACCATGTTGTTTGGTACTATGGGTTTATTTGTGTTTGCCATAGTTTTAATGAACTTAATTGGTAAAACACCTGAATTTTTCCCGTCTGGCGACCCTAACTTTGCCTATGTGTACATTACTATGCCGATAGGTACCGACCAGACTTACACAAACGAAGTGACCAAGAAACTGGAGAAACGTGTTGCCGAAGTAGTTGAACCGGATAAGGACATCGTATCGTCGGTTATTTCAAACGTTACCAAAGGGGTTGCCGATCCTTCAGATGAGGACCAGGGTGATTATGAAAACAAAGGTAAGGTAACGGTTGCATTTGTTGAATTTGGTAAGCGTAATGGCAAAGATACCAAAGCAATATTGAAAAGGATTCGCCAGGCAGTTCAAGGTGTACCCGGGGCTAAAATATCAGTAACACAGGAAAATAGCGGCCCGCCGGTACAAAAGGATATCAGTATCGAAATAATTGGCGATAACCTTGATTCGTTAGTTAAAACAGGAGATCGTTTGAAAAGCTATTTGGTTAAGCAAAATATCGCCGGTATTGAGAATTTAACTGCCGATGTTCAAAGTGACAAACCTACCATTGTTTTTGATGTTGACCGCGAGCGTGCCAACCGGGAAGGGATATCTTCTGGTCTCATCACCCAAAATTTGGCTACCGCAATATTAGGTTCCAAAGCCGCTGATTTCAGGAATACCAAGGAAGATGATTACCAGATAAAAGTACGCGCATTGMAAAGCCAGCGAGGCGATATCGACGCCCTTAAAAATCTTAAGGTTACTTATCGCGACATGGCAACAGGAGGCGCAATTCGCCAGGTGCCAATTTCTGCCTTTACCGATGTACGTTACACCAATACTTACAGTAACATAAAACGTAAGCAGCAAAGGYGGGTACTTACATTAGGGTCAAACGTTATAAAGCCATTTAATCCTAACGATGTTAACGCAAACATTAAACTGGCTATCAACAACTTTAAAGCGCCCGATAATGTATCTATAAGAATGGGTGGTGGACAGGAAGACCAAATGGAAGCAATGACCTTTCTGTTATCTGCACTTGGCGTATCATTTGGTTTGATATTGGTTATTTTAATGATCCAGTTTAACTCTATTGGTAAAACATTTATTATCATCAGCGAGATCTTCTTTAGTATCATTGGGGTACTGCTGGGGGTAACTATATTCCACATGACTATGTCTATTGTAATGACAGGTATTGGTATCATAGCACTTGCCGGTGTGGTTGTAAGAAACGGAATCTTGCTGGTTGAATTTACTGACATGCTGATAGAGCAGGGTGCAAATGTACACGATGCAGTTGTTGAAGCCGGGCATACCCGTATGACGCCGGTATTATTAACCGCCACCGCCGCCATATTGGGGTTAATACCTTTGGCAGTTGGCTTTAATATCGACTTTGTAGGTTTATTCACCCACTTTAAACCACACATCCATTTCGGCGGTGATAATGTTGCTTTCTGGGGGCCTTTGGCATGGACAATGATATTCGGCTTAGGTTTTGCAACCATTATTACATTGATCCTGGTACCTTGTATGTACCTTATTCGTTACAACCTTAAGGCAAGACTTTTTGGTAAAAAAGAAAAGAAACATGTAGCAGTATTAGAAGCCGAAACTGTTTAATATACTAAATTATAAACAACAAATAGCCGCACACTGAAAAGTATGCGGCTATTTTGTTTATAAGACAGGCTATAATTTAAGTGTTGATGTTATAGGTGATAATATTACAATTTTACTTACTGATTTATGGTTTTTAGTTAGAACATAATGAGATGTGTATGGTTTTATACGTACAACAAATATCAAAATCAATATGGAACTCAAGATATCCCATCCCTTTTGGCAGGTTGTCGGTCTTGGAGCCTTAGCCGGTATGCGCTCAACATCGGCACCGCTTATCGCCAGCCATATATTAAGTCATCATCAGTTAAAAAAGCCAGATCATTCATCTTTGCGCTTCATTCAATCTAAAAACGTGGCGCTTGCTTTGAAGATTTTAGCTATAGGTGAAATAATTGGCGATAAGCTACCCTCAGCACCAAACCGCATTAAGCCCACTTCACTTGGCTTCAGGATGCTTTCGGGTGCGCTCGCCGGTGCATGTATTTATAAGGCAACGGGTGATAAGGCTGCTATAGGTGCCTTAATTGGCGGAGCAGCTGCTTTTGCATCCACATTTGGTAGTTACTTTTTACGTAAGGGCACAGTTAAAACCAGTCATGTTATTGACCCAATTGTAGGCGCTATTGAAGATGCACTTGTAATTGGCAGCGGAATTGAACTATCCAATGCGGCCTAATTACCAGTTTTGGGCAGTATATATTTTTCGAGGTTACTTACTTGTGTACGAATCCTGGGTAAACTATCGGGGTAATTCTGCTGGATAAAGGTTACCAGGTTCTCCCTGATGTAGCAGCGCAAATCAAACGCTTCGGACGAATTGCGCGCACTCATCAGCACACGTACTTCAATAGTGTTTTCTTTGGTATCGGTTACCTGTACTACCTTGACTTTTTTATCCCAAAGTGGCGAAAGTTCGATTAAACGATCAAACTCTTTACGGATAGCTTCAAGCGGAATAGTGTAATCAACGTATAAAAATACTGTTCCCAATATCTCGGATGTGGATCTGGTCCAGTTTTGAAAGGGTTTTGTAATRAAATAGTTGATCGGGAGAATCAGCCTGCGTTTATCCCATATATTCAGTACCACGTAAGTTAAGGTTATCTCCTCTACACGTCCCCATTCGCCTTCCACCACCAAAACATCATCAATCCGGATTGGTTGTGTAAACGCTATCTGGAAACCTGCCAGTAGATTTCCCAATGAGTTTTGTGCCGCGAAACCTACAATAATACCACCAATCCCCACACCCGTTAATAAGCCTGTACCAATTTTACGCATGCTTTCAAAACTAAGCAAGATGATGGCTATGGTTACAAATACAATAACCACCACCAAAAACTTACGGATAAACTGAATTTGCGTGCGCACTTTCCGCTCCACCAGGTTATCAGCTTTATTAAGATCGTAGGTGTGATAGATGTAGTCTTCCAGGATCCTGATAGCACGCACAAGAATGCCTGCAAAAGATATAGTAAGCAAAATTTCAATTGTTTTATCAAGCGGCGTAACGTAAACCTTGTCCATCCTCATAACAGGAATAAAAAGATTTAACAAAAATAGCGGGATAAAGTAAGTTATGGCACTACCTAAATTGACTAACACCGATCTGAAGAATGAGTAGGATTCCTCTTTCTTAGCATAAAACTTAAACAGACTGGTAACTACATATTTTATGATAATCCCCACCAGGATAGCTATCAAAGCTATCAGGAGGTTCCATACTATGGATGGAATTTGCCGGGAAAATTCAAGCAGATCAGGGGGTAACCTGTTTTCAATATTCATGGTATTTGTATTAATCAACATTAGTTAAATACTACGAATGTAAAATTGTTTTGGTAAAGTGTAACGAAATGGGGGGTGATATACATATGTATAGATTTTTTGATAGATTTGTTTAAAAAGTCAGGAATGTAGTTTGCTGACAACAAATTATATAATTTATATAACAAATGGCTGCAGTGAATGACCATCAGGATATAAAAAGGGAAAGGATATTAGAAGCCTCATATGAGCGTTTTTTGCATTACGGTTATTCAAAAACCACGATGAACGAGATCGCCGGGGATCTTTCTATGTCAAAAGCTTTGCTATACTATTACTTCCCCGATAAAAGCCAGTTATACATAGCTGTAATGCGTAAACT
>NZ_JBFUKF010000387.1:0-4674 GCF_056400985.1 Mucilaginibacter sp. P4_G9
AGCTAAAGCCATCTTTATGATAATTTTTCCCATGGCCTTTCAGTTGTTTATTATTAACTGATAAAGCAGCAGGCCCGGTGATCTTTAAAAAATATGGATCGCCATTTTTATCGGTTTTAAAATCGGTCACCGTACCCGAAACCTGCAGGCCCGAACTGTAAACCGCTGTACAGGTATTTTTACTTTCAAAAGCCTTACCTAATCCATAAGCGCCACCTCTGCGGAACGACATGGTGTTGGCAAATTCCTCCAGCACATTTACCAGGTTTTGGAAAGTTGGTGTTACAAAAAGCTGTGGCTGTGTTTTAGTGATATCATAACTATAGTTCACCGCATCAATAGTGTACCAAAGTTTTTTTACCTCCGTCGTCATACAACTGGCGCTTTCGCCAATAGACGAGAGCAGGCCTGCGCCGTAGATCTTTGGGTTTTCTAATGTACCAATCAAACCGTATTCTACCGTCCACCAATGCAGGCGGCTTAGCAGGGCCATCTCTGATGGTTCACCTATATGCTGTTGCCGGTAAGCTACCAGTTCATCGGCCTTCTTCACCTCTTCCGGGTCGGCATCGGGCATTTCTTTTAGTATCGATAAAGCTCGTATGGCTTCGTAAAGTTCAAAATCCTGTGCCGAAAACATGGCTTTTGCCCCTATCGAGCCAAAATAGCTCAAATATTCGTGGTAATCCTTATCAGCAATAATTGGCGCGTGCCCCGCAGATTCGTGAATGATATCGGGCGCTGGTGTATATTCAATATGCCGCGACTGGCGGATATCCGCTGCAATAACCAGCACCTTGTAAGCCTGGTATTCCATAAAGGCAGCAGGAGGTATAAAACCATCAACAGTAACTGCTCCCCAGCCAATTTTGGCCAGGGCATCGTTCATTTCCTGCAGGTTGGGGATTCTTTCTATAGTTAAGCCGGCTTTGGTTAAGCCGGGAATGTATGGGTAATAGGCAACATCCTTTAAGTAACTATAATTTTGCCGCATTACATAGCGCCAAACAGCGTGGTCAATGGGCGTGTAATGCTCGTAATGTTGGTCGACTATAAATTGTTTTAAATGACCGGGCAACGCAGCAACCTGCGGATTGTGAAAATCATTAAAATGGCTCATTTACGTTTGGTACGGTTTATAAACAGAACGTAAATTTAGGAAATAAGATTGCCTTTACTGAAACAGGTTGATAGTAATTTATGGTTTTTTATAACATTAATCAGAAGGAAGATCCTTTTCTAATCTATCTGTACGAAATACATAGTAAACACCCATTAAAGAAATAAGGGCCGATACCACATAAAAAGATAAGCTTAAAACTACGGCCAGTTCGCCGTTCATTTGGAATTTTTCGACAATTACCCACTTAAATATAAACTCCCGAAAGCCAAGCCCTCCAACGCTAAATGGTATAACTGCCGCCATAGACGACATCAGGAAAGCCGATAAATAGGGGGCGAATTTACCGATGTGATGTAAGCCTACCATTACACACAAAATTGTGGTTAACTGTAATGATTGTAAGGCCACTGCCTTTAAATGAGCCTCAAAAAAGTACCTGGTATATTCTTTAAAAAATTTGTGTGCCACAAAATAATACACCGCCGTTGCAGTTAAAAATATAGCTCCTGTTAACAATGGACTAATATTTAGCTGCGGAAGAAAAATAACAAGTACGGCAGTAATTAAACCAATTGCCCAAAAACCGCTCAACCTGTCAAACAAAATTGCCCAGAAAACTTTTTTAGCAGGCATTTTGTAACTTTTGTTCAGCAGGTATATTTTGTAACCATCGCCGCCTATGCCACCTGGTAAAAACAAGTTATAAAACATACCAAGCATATATAAGCGTAAATTAAATCTCCAGCCTATGTGTAAATCTATAGATCTGAAAAAACTTAATAACCTTGAAGCGGATACAATAGTTGAAAGAAAAAAACATACCACAGCAGCCAGAGCCCACCATGGATTTGATTGGCTAAGTAACTCTTTAACCTGATCAATTTTTATTTTACTAAAAACATAATAAAGCAAGGCACCGGTAACGCAGATCTTTAAAATCAGCTTGGTAATATGCCACAGGGTACTTTTAAATGTTTTAGGTTTTTTTTCGGCGGTGATGGTTTTCAGATCCTCCAACGGAAAAGTTTCAGCCGGGTTAAAGGGGCCAATATAATCTTCGTCGTATTGTTTGCGTTTTTCATTATCGCTCAAAACCTGGTAAGCTTCAGCAACTAAATCATTGGGAGCCTTACTATTACTGATTTTGCGATAGGCTTCGTCAATATCATTTAATGTAGCACTGGGGTCGATGCCTAAAATTTCGTAATAATCCTTATCTATCATTGTTGAAGCAAATTAACGGCAACTGCCATTTTGGGTGCAAAGCTATGTTATTTTTTTATTTAGCTATATGAGGACAATGATTTAACAAAATTTAGCAATTATGTTTTGAAAAATTTAAAACCAAACCAAATTAATTGGTGTAATCAACTACAACATGGGTGTAATCCTAACGAAATGGTAATATTCAAATCAGTGTAATCAATAATATAAATCGATGCAATCCTAAATTCAATTGTTATTTTTGCGCAAATTTTTATCAGTATGAATAAAGTAAAGGTTGGCATAGTGCAAATGAGCTGTAATGCAGATAAACAGCAAAACCTGCAAAAGGCCATTATTAAAGTAAGGGAGGCAGCAGCCAAAGGCGCCCAAATAGTTTGTTTACAGGAGTTGTTTACCTCGCTTTATTTTTGTGATGTTGAGGATTACGACAATTTTAAACTGGCCGAAGCCATACCCGGCCCATCAACAGATGAGTTATCAAAAGTTGCTGCCGAGCTTAACGTGGTAATTATTGCTTCATTGTTTGAGAAGCGCGCGCAGGGCCTTTACCATAATACCACAGCTGTTTTGGATGCCGATGGCAGCTACTTAGGCAAATACCGCAAAATGCATATACCCGATGATCCGGGCTTTTACGAAAAATTCTACTTCACCCCCGGCGACCTGGGTTATAAGGTATTTAAAACCAAATACGGCAAATTAGGTGTGCTCATCTGCTGGGATCAATGGTACCCCGAAGCTGCCCGTATCACAGCGTTAATGGGCGCCGAGATATTATTTTATCCAACTGCCATTGGCTGGGCTACTACTCAGGATGAAGCTACCAATGTGGAACAATACAATGCATGGCAAACCATTCAACGCTCGCACGCGGTAGCCAACGGCATACACGTAGTAAGCGTTAACCGTGTTGGCGAAGAAGCAGGCGTTAAATTCTGGGGCGGATCATTCTTTGC
This sequence comes from Mucilaginibacter sp. P4_G9, assembly GCF_056400985.1. Classification (NCBI taxonomy): domain Bacteria; kingdom Pseudomonadati; phylum Bacteroidota; class Sphingobacteriia; order Sphingobacteriales; family Sphingobacteriaceae; genus Mucilaginibacter; species Mucilaginibacter sp. P4_G9. Next base: position 3,307 of record NZ_JBFUKF010000387.1, read on the forward strand.
CAACCCGTTTGGTGCAATTATCCAGCAAACATCACATGATGAGGAAGAGGTTGTTGTACAGGAATTAGATTTAGATAAATCTGATTATTATAGAAGCCACTGGCCGTTTTTACGTGACAGACGGATTGACAGTTACCAGCCGATTACTAAACGTCTCTTGGACGAAGATTAATTCCCCGCCCGTCATTGCGAGGTACGAAGCAATCCCCGAGCTACAGAGCCACTCTGTACAGTTAGGGATTGCTTCGTACCTCGCAATAACGGGTAGGATATACATATTTGCTTACCAACTATGAGCCAAAATACTTCAACTATACAAACCCCTGCTTCGCAGGGATTTTCCTTTCCTGCTGAGTGGGCAAAACACACAGCAACCTGGCTTTCATGGCCTCATAAAGAGGCTTCATGGCCGGGGAAAATAGATACCATTTACCCGGCATACATCGAATTCATCAAAGTATTAACCAAAGGCGAATTAGTGCGCATCAACGTGGTTGATGAAAACATGAAGGCTTCGGTTACTTTTCAATTGCAACATGCCGGTGTTGATATGAGCCGGGTGGAGTTGTTTGAATTTGCAACAAATGATGCCTGGTGCCGCGACCACGGACCCGCGTTTTTGATCAACCCATATACTAAACAAAAAGCTATTGTTGATTGGGGCTATAATGCCTGGGGTGGCAAATATCCCCCGTTTGATCTTGATGATGTAATCCCTACAAAAATTGGGAAACACTTTGGTTTGCCTGTATTTAATCCGGGTATTGTAATGGAAGGTGGCTCTGTTGATTTTAATGGCAAGGGCACAATTTTAACCACCACTGCCTGCCTGCTCAACAAAAACCGCAACCCGCATTTAAACCAGGACCAGATTGAAGGCTACCTGCGCAACTATTACGGCGCCGAACAAATTTTATGGTTGGGCGATGGCATTGTTGGTGACGATACCGACGGCCACATTGATGATATTACCCGTTTTGTGAACGAGGATACCGTAGTTACTGTTGTTGAAGAGAACAAAAACGACGACAACTATCACCTGCTGCAGGAAAACCTGGAAGCTTTAAAAACCATGCGCCTGCTCAATGGCAAACAATTAAACGTTGTGGAACTTCCCATGCCCGATGAGGTGGTCCATGATGATACCCGCTTGCCGGCATCGTACGCTAATTTTTATATAGCCAACTCGGCTGTTGTAGTACCTACCTATCGTTCTGTAAATGACGATAAAGCATTACAAATCATTCAGCAATGCTTCCCCAATCGCGAGGTTGTAGGTATTGATTCTACAGATATCATCTGGGGACTTGGAAGTTTCCATTGTTTGAGTCAGCAGGAACCAAGCCCCCCAGCCCCCTAAAGGGGGAG
>NZ_JBFUKF010000388.1:0-4671 GCF_056400985.1 Mucilaginibacter sp. P4_G9
TTTATTAGGTGTGCGTTACGCGCATAAGGTAATAAATGAAAGTTTGGAATTGTATAAATCTACATTTCCTGTTTACCAATAATTAATAGATGGACCCTGCGCATTACGAAATAAGTGCTTTTTATTTAATTGCAACCGCGTTTTTGGTTTTGCTTAACGGTTTTTTTGTAGCCGCTGAGTTTGCCATGGTAAGGGTACGGGGTTCACAAATTGAAATCAAAGCCAAAGCTGGAAGCGGGGTTGCAAAAGTAGCGCGCGGCATATTGCATAACCTTGATGGTTACCTGGCCGCAACACAGTTAGGTATTACCATAGCGTCACTTGCGCTGGGTGTTGTGGGCGAAGAAGTGGCCACCAACGTTGTAGTAAGGGCTTTTATGGCTGTTGGCATTACGCTTTCGAGCGGTTTTATAACTGCCAGTCATATTTTAGCGTTTACTTTTATTACGGTATTGCATATTGTTTTTGGCGAGCTTGCCCCCAAATCAATAGCCATTCAAAAGTCCATACGTACGGTATTGGCGGTTTCTTTGCCACTTAGGTTTTTCTTTGTGTTTTTTAAGCCGTTAATATGGCTTTTAAACGGCTTTGCTAATTTTATTTTAAAGCTTTTGGGCATTAATGCTTTGGAAGGTGGCGAAGCGCATCACAGCTCTGAAGAATTGCAATACCTGCTTGAGCAGGGTAAAGAGACCGGTGCGCTTGATTCAAATGAGCATGAACTGATCCAGAATGTGTTTGATTTTAATGAACGGGTGGTTAAAAACATCATGGTTCCGCGTACCAAAATATCAGGTATCGATATCAATTCAACCACGCTTGAGCTACTGGATATGATCATAGATGAGGGTTATTCGCGGATGCCTGTTTTTGATGATGTGATAGATAAGATCATCGGTATAGTGCATGCCAAAGATATATTACCGCTATTGGCCCGAAACCAGGAGATTGTGCTTAAGGATATCATTCGCAAACCCTATTTTATCCCCGAAACTAAAAAGATCAATGATCTGATGGCCGAATTGCAGCAAAAGCGAATCCAGATAGCTATTGTGCTTGATGAATTTGGCGGCACAGCGGGCATGGTTACCCTGGAGGATATTGTAGAGGAGCTTGTAGGCGAGATCCAGGATGAATACGATGAAGAAAAGCCGATAGTTGAAAAAGTGAACGAACGGGAATTTATTGTAAACGCCCTTGCGCCTATATACGATGTAAATGAGCATTTGCCTCATGACCTGCCCGAGGATGGCGACTTTGATACCGTATCAGGCTGGCTTGGCCATATATTTGGTAAGATCCCCGACGTTGGGGAGCAAAAGGAATCTAATGGCTATAATATTACCGTATTAAGAAAATCAGACCAGAATATAGAATCTGTTAAGCTTGAATTATTAATAAATGAAGAAGATGCAGTAGATTTACATTAATCTGCTTAGCAAAATGCAACTTTTTTATACACCCGATATTGAACCCTCGCACCTGCAGTATTTTCTTAGCGAAGATGAAAGCAAGCATGCCATACGGGTATTGAGGTTGGAGACCGGCGACGAAGTTCAGCTGATTGACGGTCGCGGTGGTTTTTATAATGCTAAAATCCAGGATGCRCATCCTAAGCGCACAATCCTTAATATTACTTCGGTTACCCCCAACTTTAATAAACGCAATCATTACCTGCACATAGCGGTAGCCCCTACAAAAAATATTGAAAGGCTGGAATGGTTTTTAGAAAAAGCCACAGAAATTGGTATTGATGAGGTTACACTCATTGTTACCCAACGATCTGAACGGAAAGAAGTGAAGGTTGACAGGCTCAATAAAATCATTACCGCAGCAATTAAACAATCTCTTAAAGCTTACCATCCCGTTTTAAATGATGCTGTTAAGCTGAATCAACTGTTAGTTGAGCCATTTGATGGACAAAAATTCATTGCCCACTGTGAGCCGGGCGAAAAGCTTGATTTGCGCAAAGAGATAAATCTCAAAGGACGGTATTTGATATTGATAGGCCCCGAAGGAGATTTTTCACCGGCCGAAATAGCGCTTGCTTTGGAAAACGGTTTTAAACCCATAACTTTAGGTGAAGCCAGGCTGCGTACCGAAACCGCTGCATTAGAAGCCTGTTTCGAGGTTAACTTTATAAACCGGGTATGAAAAGGGTAAGATACATAGTAACAGCTTTTGCTGCATTTATTGTAATGAGCAGCTTTAATGCGCCATCATATAAAATAGCCCGCCTTAAATATGCAGGTGGCGGCGACTGGTATGGCGATCGTACGGCTTTAACCAACCTTATTAAGTTTTGTAACGAAAACCTTAAAACAAACTTTGACGCCGATGACGAGGTGGTAGAAGTTGGCAGTGCATCCATATTTAATTACCCGTTTGTTTTTATGACAGGGCACGGTAACGTGATTTTTAGCGATCAGGAAGCACATAACCTGCGTAAGTATCTTACCGGTGGTGGCTTTTTACATATCGACGATAATTACGGGCTGGATAAATTTATTCGCCCCCAGATGAAAAAGGTTTTCCCCGAACTTGAGTTTGTAGAGCTTCCGCTTGATCATCCAATTTATCACCAGAAATATAGCTTTCCTAATGGCTTGCCTAAAATACACGAGCATGATGGCACCCGTGCGCAAGGTTTCGGCCTGATATACAAAGGTAGGTTGGTGTGTTTTTATGACTATGAATGCGACCTTGGCAACGGCTGGGAAGATTATGGCACTTATGCCGGTGATAGCCAGGAAAATCGGTTAAAAGCGCTTAAAATGGGCGCCAATATGATACAGTACATATTTACGCAGTAGTTTTTACGTTGGCAAGTTTTTAATTAAACGCTTCTCAATGCAGAAATATTTGCTAACTTTAGTATACACAAAGCCTGTAACAAAAAAGAAGCGCTGACCTCGCAACATAAACCTATCCGCAGAAAAAACACCACAGATGTATCAGCTAAAAGTAAACGACCAGTATATTTTTGAAACCGAAAGAAATAGTGACGAGCTGCTTTTAAATAAAACCAAAACCCAGGCTGATATAAAACATATTGGCGGGAATATTTATCACATTATAGAAGGCAACCAATCCTATAATATAGATGTGGTATATTTTAACAGTGCCGAAAAAACTGCCGAAATTAAGGTCAACAATAGCTCCTATATCATTAGCGCTAAAGATCAGTTTGATATTTTACTCGATAAATTAGGCCTCAGTAGTTTAAACAGTGCAAGGTTGAGCGAAATAAAAGCGCCGATGCCGGGGATGGTACTTAAGGTTTACGTAACCGACGGCGAAGAAATAAAAAAAGGGGATAACCTTTTTGTACTTGAAGCGATGAAGATGGAGAACATCATCAAATCTCCGGCTGATGCAATCATCAAAAAAACAAAAATAAAAGCAGGCGATAAAGTTGAAAAAGGACAGATCCTGATTGAGTTTTAAAAAAGCTGCTTTTTTTGAGGCTTTGTTTTTTATAGCAACTATTTAATAAATAAAAACATATATTACTGCTCCTATTGTTTTAGTGCCTTTTTGTTAATAACTTACTTTTTTAATTAATATTTTAACCTTATGAAGAAAAATCTACTAACAATTTTGTTGTTATTTTCCTGCATGTCATTCGTTTTCGGGCAAAACCGTGTGATAACAGGTAAGGTAACAGATCAAAAAGATGGGTCACCCTTACCCGGGGTAAGTGTAACCGTAAAGGGAGTTGCCGGTATAGGTGCTCAAACCGATGTCAACGGATCATACAGCCTCTCTGTTCCGGCGGCTGCAAAAGTTTTGGTTTTTAAATTTATTGGCTTTAAACCAGCTGAAATATCTATTACGGGTAATACCTTAAGCACACAACTTGAGCAGGATTCAAAACAACTTAGTGAGGTTGTAGTTGTAGGTTATGGTACGCAAAGGCGGCAGGCAATTACCGGTTCAATTGCATCTGTTTCTGCAAAGGAAATCCAGAATACACCTGTTACCACACTTGAACAAGCTATACAAGGAAAAGCTGCCGGTGTTAACATACAGGCCAACAATGGTAAACTTGGGCAGGGCATCAAAATAAGTATACGTGGAACTTCTTCAATCTCGGCGGRTACACAACCGCTTGTGGTTCTTGATGGTATTGTGATTACCAGCACTGATATTTCTACTACATCCGCGGGCACAAATCCTCTTGCTGATCTCAACTTTAACGATATAGAATCAGTTGATGTGTTAAAAGATGCATCGGCATCGGCTATATATGGTGCCAGGGCAGGAAATGGTGTTATAATTATAACAACAAAAAAGGGAAAGGCCGGCGATGCTAAAATCAACTTTACTGCGCAGTACGGAACAAGCAATCCATCCCGTCACCGTAAATTTTTAAATACTAAGCAATGGATTGCGATGGAAAAACGTGCAGGTGTAGGCGCAGCAACACAGGATTATGCTGCTGATTTCTATGATACACTACAGGATGCTTTGGACGACTATGATTCATATGTAGAAAGCCGGTTTGTTCGCTACGGAGCCGGAACTGATTATGCTAAAACTGATGTTGACTGGGAAAAACAAGCTTTCCAGCATGCGCCTCAACAACAATACGACCTGAATTTATCTGGCGGCAATGATAAAACTACTTATTATATTGCCGGCCAATACCTTGATCAGACGGGTATACTC
>NZ_JBFUKF010000389.1:0-4663 GCF_056400985.1 Mucilaginibacter sp. P4_G9
TATTATCCGCTTCTATCAATAGCTTTTCATCATCATGGGTGTAACTAACAAATCCGTTTTGAGATAAACTTTTTATTACCGTACTGTCGTTGTTAAATGTAACCGTTCCGCTATACGCTAATTGGGTCCCGCTTTTATGGCTGCATGAATTAGTCAGTACTGCCAGGCAGATTGCTATGGTTGTTGATTTTAAAATTTTCACCTTGTTAATCTTGATTGAGGTTTAATGATTGGATTAAACAAACATAACACAAAAGATGGCCTTTACAACATTGGCAAATCAGTGTTTAAAACGTATAATCCCTTTTTTAGCCCAGATATTGAGCAACGGCATCCTCCACTGCAAATCACAGAAGGTGGAGCAGGCAGTGGTGGTAAAGTAAAATCACCCCTAATGCCATTTGGTAGAGCGAGAAAGAGTTAGTGCGGGTGCGCTAAAAAGGTGACAACACATCTATCCCCAACGTAGAGACGCATAATTGCGTCTCCCGCATGCAAATCACACCCTGCAAATCACGCGGGCAAATCCGCCTTGCAAATTGGGAATGTCCTGCGGGAGACGCAATTATGCGTCTCTACAAAAACAGAATGCTCCATAATTTTGACTGTTGAATTTTTCAAGGTTTATTTATTTGTTACCGCGTTCAAGTACACTCCGCAATTTCAATTTTTGACTTTTGACTTTTGACTTTTGACTTTTGACTTTAACCATGGCGTTCCCTGCGGGCCGTGCTGTACGTTCATACGCGCACAAGGCATTAGGCGCGGGCCGGTATCCACTTCCATCACTAACGCGAACTTATGGGTAACTGTAGGCTTAAGGCTTTACAACAACATCGTGATTGGTCTTTGAAGCAAAAAATGCTCACTGTAATTGGTTTTCTATCCTATTTCAGGCAAACATATACCCAGTTTATAAAAGTCAACATATTCTTTTATACCGGCATTAAAAATATCACCTGTCCGAATGTCGGGAGAGGATTCCTGGTGTGAATAAATAATAACGCCCCTAATTATTTTATCATAGGGTAATGATAATTTATCGTAGACACTTTTCAAACGCGTATATCCCGCTAATTGCCTTTTATCCTCAAGTGAAGGCGTGTTATCTTTATATTGTGGCTTATACTTACAATCCACTACGCACTGATAACCTTCGGCCCGAATTAAAATATCGGTTTCCTTTCCACCCCAGTATGTATCATGATAGGTTATTGCTTGGGGGGCAGGAAATATATTTTTAAGCTTCTGAAAAATATACAATTCAAAAAGTTTACTCATATCTATCCAGAAAGGAGGTGTCTCGGTTTGCGTTTTACTGGTTTTGGTAATGTTAAATGAAAACCGCTTTAAAATATAATTCCCAATCCTGATAGCTTCTTCATATTCCTTGTAAAACGGATTTTTCCTGCTTTGTATCTTTTGGTGTCTATTTTCTAAAACATCAACCTGCGCAAATGCAGGTTTGCAATACTTTAGCAGGTTTAAAAGTTGTGAACGTTGCGGTTTGTTAAAAAAATGTTCGTTAGTATTTAACCAAGATGATACGAATTCTAAAACCAATTTTAAAAATTGGTTTTCATAACTATTGATTCCATAATCCTGGTAGTTGCAGATTGTTTTTGTGAGGCGGTTTTTTACTATGTTTTCTTTTATTTGCGGCCCTACTAATATTTTACCTTTTACTCTACTGTTCAGATTTTCGGTAACCCGATAGTAAGACTTCTTTAAACCCTTCCTTACTATTCTTTGCGTTAATTTTAGAAATTGAACTATTAGAATGGGGGACAACAGGTCTTTCTGATCCGGAATTGTGATCCACGGCTGATCGTAATCTACATGGTATAGCCCTTCAAGATGTTCCAGATTTTCAGGAGCCTCCAAACTATTCAAAAGCATCTTCAAAAAGTCAACTTCATCAGTTTCGTCATTTAGTTTTGGTTCTACATATATCGCCGCCTTTTTAGGAACTAACCAATCAACGCCGATAAAATAATTTGAATCTACTCTAAAAGTACCTGCGTCATTATAGACCCCGAAACAAAGCAAATCGAGTTTGTAAGGAAAACATCTTTTGTACGGTGCCTCAATTAAAACAGACTTTAAATAGTCAGAAATCTTCGGTAATTGCTTACGCTGATGTTGTTCAGATATGTACAATAACCGATGCATAGCCTAAGCGCTTAAATTCATTATCGTTTGCAAAATATCGTTTCCAACCAAAATGCCATCCTTAACGTATTCATTTAAAATCGGCCTTATCTCGTATTGTAAGCGGATCTGTATTGTGCCCCCTTCTTCCTCCGTTTTATCAATAAAATAGGAGTGCCCCAGCCAAACATCTTTTGGGTCAAATTCCGGAGATAGCGTATCTGCCCTTTGTAATTGAATATTACTATCTGTTATATATTCGTAGTAGTTACTAATAAACAAGGCACTTACTTGTTTAAACAGATCAGAATGAAAACCGCTTGTGCCTGCAATAGCCAGATCTTTTGGTAATATATCGATAAAGGCAAAGCGCCTGCGTATGGCATAATCAATATGCCCAACGCTGCGGTCAGCTGTGTTCATTGTACCAATTATGTACAGATTGGGTGGCAATATCAATTCGTTGCTCCCATCTACCGTGTACATACTTTCTACAGTCTTACCCCGGTACTCTAAAGCGTAAATCAACTCGCCTAATACGGATGAAAGATTGGCTCGATTAATTTCATCAATAATGAGGACGTAGTTCTTTTCCTTTATTTGTTGCTCAATATCTTGAGGGTCGAATTTTGTTGAGTGTAATTTTTCAAATTCTCTATATTTCTCCAGAGTATTAAAAAAATAAGTGGCATGTTGTTTTGTTAAGCTTTCCAAATTGCTTTGATCTTTAATATCCGATCTTTGAGTCACTCCTGCCTGAATAATTTTTTCCAGTTCAGAGAACTTCATATTTAAGCCCTTTTCATGCGCTTTCCAGTTGTCACCTTTGTATTTAAAACGTTTGTCATCAACGTCAAACAAATAAACGGCATCAGATATTTGATATTTTCGTTCTGGCGTTTTATCTAATTCGTCCTGTACATGGTCAACAAATTTTTGTAAAGTTGTTTTTGCCTGAAGAAGTTGTGTTGACTTCTCATTACCTCCGCGACTAATTTGGTAATTTTCTAAAGCTAGCTTTGCAAAGCATCCTAGTACTTTATCTTCTGCATCGTATAATATACCATCCCCATCGAGATTGGGTTTTGCAACAATACCTCTTACAAAATCTTCGTAACTATAACTCGGATGAAATTGTATTAACTTAAATTGTTCTGAGCTGCCTAAATCAATAGAAGCTTGCACTGGTTCAATTTTTTCGTAAATATATTTGGCAATGGCTGCTTCATACGGATCAAAACCATTCCTCTGCAATCCGTTATCCCAATTTTTGTCTTTGTAAAAGAATATGATCTTAGTAAAGGACGGTGAGGCATCTTTTTTTTCCTCATTAGATAGTACAATATTTGACGCCTTAACCTCCTTAACAGTATAAATTGCTCGCCCAGTAACACTTGGAAGAGCGGCCCCTTCATGTACATACTTTTTTATATCGTCGTTTGTTATTGTGGCAGGTTTAGCCGAAAGTATTGACCTTGTCTCAATTAAGTCAGCGGCAAGCTCCTCCGCTAACTTTGTTTTGCCGGTACCAGGAGGCCCCTGTAGAATAATTTGCTTTTTATAACGCAATACATCTAATAAATGCGACCTATCTGCTTTTAAAATTGCTTCATCTACCTTTTCCATAAGTTTGGCTGCTATTATTTTATCACTTGCGTTGTTTTGGGGTTTTAACTGATAGATTGCGCTCGGCTGATTAGATTCTCCATAGGCTGCGCCATTAAAGTCTAAATTTAAACGTTCCAGTTCCTTCTTTTTAACAACACCTTTCAAATTCCGGTACCAGGCGGTTCTAGGTGTGTCGGGCAAATGCTGTTCGAATGCTTTTGAGCAGACCTTTCCAGCTAAAAATATTTTTTTTTGCCAGTTAGCGCCCTGAGCAATTAATATAATGTCTCCAAGTTGTATCTTGTTGATAAACATCTGTCCTAAATGATGATCTGAATCCCATCCCATGATGGCAACGCCATGCGTTTGAATAGCCTTCTTCCARGCATCTTCTTCTGCTTTTTGATTCGATACATTCGGAGATACTATCCAATAGTTCATATTTTATTTTAATTATGTTTGAACTACTGCTGCTTTATTAGAATTTCATTTTGGGTTTTCGGCATACTTTCGACTTTAACCTGACCATTCATTAACATTGGTAAAAGCCAATCACGTAATGATACCAACTCCTTATTCTGTTTTAGATTGACTTGTTTCTGTTTTTCAAATACTGAAATTTTTTCTTGAAACCGTTTGAGCAGATTATCGGTAGGTAATGGTATGTAATAATGCGAAACTAAGCTATCAAAGAGTAAATTTTTTATTCCGCTTGTTTTTCCCTCAAAGCCAAAGAAAACACCATTATCATATGCCCTGTACCAAGAATGGGTGAAATAGAATACGACGTCTTCAGAGATTAAGGATACCGCTTTGCAAAAATTGGAACAGATCAAAGGATTTTCAAAGCGCTCTGAAACCTGCTCTGTAATACAAGCTAATCTCCCAGTTGACTGGGTTGGGC
>NZ_JBFUKF010000390.1:0-4661 GCF_056400985.1 Mucilaginibacter sp. P4_G9
CCCTTCTTCCTGTGTGTCGATACGATCCAGCAGCGGAACAACTTTTTGCTCTACAAAGTCCTGGCAGGTTTGTGCTATCATCAACTGCTCCTCATCCCAGTTTTCAGGAATAAACACATCCCCGGCAATTGTTTCCTTTACCAGGAATTCACCACCTTTTAAATGCTTGTTTTCTGCTAATGTGCTCATAATCTTATGTTTAAAATGTTTTATCTTAGTTTAATAGTTCAAATATTCCTGCCGCGCCTTGCCCTGTACCAACGCACATGGTAACCATGCCATATTTTTTATCTCTTTGTTTCAATTCATCAAAAAGCTGTACCGAAAGTTTGGCGCCGCTACAGCCCAACGGATGGCCTAATGCTATGGCGCCGCCGTTAACATTCACGATGTCGGGATTTAAGCCCAGCCCCTTTACTACTGCCAGCGATTGCGATGCAAAGGCCTCGTTCAGTTCAAAAAGATCTATCTCATCTTGTTTTATGCCAGCTTTTTTTAATACTTCGGGAATAGCATACAAAGGGCCAATTCCCATAATGCGCGGCGGAACACCAACAACAGCGTAGTTTACTAAACGCGCAATAGGGTTTAGGTTGTTTGCTTTCATGAAACGCTCACTTACCACCATTACAAAGGCAGCACCATCGCTGGTTTGTGAAGAATTACCTGCAGTTACCAACCCCCTGGCATCAAATACGGGTTTAAGTTTAGCTAATGCTTCCAGGGAAGTATCGGCCCGCGGACCTTCATCTGTGTCTATCGTAAATGACCTGGTTTTTCTTTTTCCGTTTTCATCAACATAGTTTTCGGATACATTAACCGGAACAATCTGATTTTTGAATTTTCCTCCTGCAATAGCGGTTAGGGCTTTTTGATGGGATTGATAGGCAAACTGGTCCTGCTCATCGCGATTAATATTATATTCTTTGGCAACAGCTTCAGCGGTTAATCCCATGCCCCAGTAATAATCTGGGTGGGCAATGGCAACATCTGCATTGGGCACAATGCGCCATCCGCCCATAGGTAACAGGCTCATGCTCTCTACCCCGCCGGCTATAATGCAATCGGCTATACCGCTGTGTATTTTTGCCGATGCGATAGCAATAGTTTCCAATCCCGAAGCACAGTACCGGTTCACCGTCATGCCGGGAACTTTATCAGTATCCAGCGCCATAAGTGAGATAAGGCGGCCTACGTTTAAACCCTGCTCAGCTTCGGGCGTAGCGTTGCCAACTATCACATCTTCAATCTGGTCTTTATCTACATTGGGTACAGATGCCACCAGTTGCTTAATTACTTCGGCAGCAAGGGTGTCCGGTCGGGTAAACCTAAAACCGCCACGGGTTGCTTTTCCAACGGCACTGCGGTAAGCTGCTACTATATATGCGTTCATCTTGTTGTCTTTTAAATTAGTTTCTTAATGTTTTTCCGCCGGTTAAAATGGATTGTATGCGTTCTAATGTTTTGCGTTCGGCACACAGTGATACAAATGCCTCGCGTTCCAGGTTCAATAAATACTCTTCGCTTACCAATGTCGGTTGTGACAGATCTGCACCGGCAAGTACATAGGCCAGCTTTTGTGATATTTTTACATCATGCTCACTAATGTAATTACCACTAAACATGGTGTTGGCGCCTATGTAGGCCAAACCAAGCGCCTGTTTGCCCAAAACCCTGATATCTTTACGCGGAACGGGTTGCACATAACCTTCATTAGCCAGTAACAGGCACTGTTTTTTTGCTTCGGATAAAAGCCTGTTGCGGGATACGACTACCATGTCCCGACCTTTTTTAAGATAACCCAGGTCAAAAGCTTCCTGTGCCGAGGTAGATACCTTAGCCTGGCCTATAGTAAGGAACCTGTCGCGGAAATTATTTAGTTCGATGTCGCCGTCCTGTAATTCATCGCTTAAACGCAGTGCAAACTCTTTGGTACCGCCGCCACCGGGGATAAGCCCAACGCCAAATTCAACCAAACCCATATAAAGCTCGGCATGTGCTACAACCTTATCGGCGTGTAAACACAGCTCGCAGCTGCCACCAAGGGCCATTTGGTGTGGTGCGGCAACAATCGGGATGGATGAATACCTAATCCGCATCATGGTGTTTTGAAATGCTTTGATCACCATATTCAGCTCATCAAATTCCTGCTCAACGGCCATCATAAATATCATCCCAACATTGGCGCCGGCACTGAAATTTGCTCCTTCGTTGGAGATAACCAATCCCTTATAGCTTTGCTCGGCAAGGGTGATGGCTTTGTTAATGCCTTCTATCACCTCTCCACCAATGGTATTCATTTTGGTATGGAATTCCAGGTTAATAATGCCGTCGCCAAGATCAGTAATAGTAGCGCCGCTGTTTTTCCAAATGGTATTTGCCGCGCGGATATTGTCCAGCAGAATAAAATCTTCGGCACCCGGAATTACTTTGTAAGTTTTTGATGGTATATCATAATATAAGCGCTTGCCATCCTGTATTTTGTAGAAACTTTTTGTACCRCTTTGCAGCATATCGTAAACCCATTGTGCGGGTTTGTTGCCTTCTGCCTCCATGGCTTTAACGGTGGTTTCAACTCCCAATGCATCCCATTTTTCAAAAGGCCCCATTTCCCAGCCAAAACCGGCGTTCATGGCAGCGTCTATTTTATATAGCTCATCAGAAATTTCGGGAATGCGATTGCTGGAATAGGCAAACAGCTGGTGAAATATAGTGCGGTAAAAATCACCGGCTTTGTCTTTGGCCGCAAACAGGATCTTCATCCGGTCTTTTAAGTTATCAACCGTTTTGGTTGTTTCAAGCGACGGAAATTTTACTTTTTTAGAAGGTTCATATTCCAGCGTTTTTAAGTTGAGTGTATAAAACTGGTTGGCGCCATCCACTTTTTCTTTTTTATAAAAACCTTGTCCGCTTTTGCTGCCCAGCCAGTTGTTGGCTACCATTTTGGTTACAAAGCCGGGGATTTGGAACAAGTCTTTAGCTTCATCATTGGGTACACCCTGGCTTAAACCGTTTGCCACATGCACCATGGTATCAAGGCCTACCACATCACTGGTACGGAAGGTGGCCGATTTAGGATGGCCTATTACCGGCCCCGTAAGTTTATCAACTTCCTCAATAGTGATCCCGGTTTTATCTGCATAATGCAGTATGCTCAGGATACTGAACACCCCAATACGGTTACCAATAAAGGCGGGGGTATCTTTTGCCAGTACGGTTGTTTTACCTAAATATTTTTCGCCGTAATGCAGTAAAAAATCAATAACTTCTGGTAGGGTATCAGTTGTAGGGATAACCTCCAACAGTTTTAAATACCGGGGCGGGTTAAAGAAGTGGCTGCCGCAAAAATGTTTTTTAAAATCTTCGCTTCGTCCTTCGGCCATTAAATGAATAGGGATGCCGGATGTGTTAGATGTTATCAGCGTACCGGGTTTACGGTATTTCTCTACATTTTCAAATACCTTTTGCTTAATATCAAGCCGCTCCACAACCACTTCAATTACCCAGTCGCAACCGGCAATTTTGGGCATATCATCTTCAAAATTTCCGGTTGTAATATTTTTAGCCGACGCTTTTGAATAAACAGGAGAGGGGTTTGATTTTAATGCTGCAGTAAGCGCATCATTCACCAGCTTGTTTCTTGATTTAGTGTCGGCATCTTTTGGTACAATATCCAATAACAGCACTTCCAGGCCTATGTTTGCGAAATGGCAGGCTATGCGGCTACCCATCACACCTGAACCCAGTACGGCTACTTTTTTTATAATTCGTTTAACACTCATTTATGCTTGTATTTAAAATGTAGATAGGTGTTTTATGTTACTTTATTCTGCTTTTTCCCAGGTTGTAGTACGCCCGAAGAGTGAAATTCCGATATAACCCCTTATATCAAGGGTTTGACCTTTGTAGGTTATTTTGCAGCTATACGTTTTTCCATTGTTAGGGTCGTAAATTGTACCGTGGGTATATTTGTTATCGCCATCTTTTTCAAAACCGGCTAATACCGGCAGGCCAAGCCGGGGCCTGGTACGTAATTTTTCATCGCTGTTTAGCTCATCAACTTTAGGTTTGCCATTTTTTAAGGGCTCCTTAAGCCAAACAACCTTGCCATAAAATTTGCCATCCTTTTCTTTGGTTATCTGTATTTTGGCAGTTTTAACATCATTATACCATAAGCCCTCTATTTTGTCTTTTTCGCTCTGTGCTTTAGTAACAAAACCCGCGGATACCATGAGTATCATTAATACTAACCTGGTGAGATTTTTTTTACAAACTGACATTGTTTTTAAGGTTATGGACACGCAATTAAACTGATCTAAAAAGCACCGCATCAAATTCTCCGCGTACTAAGGCAGTAATCAAATGCACTTAAAAGAAAAAACTTAACCGCCTGAACGGTGAATAATTTATAATTGGTTTATATTAACAAATATCCTATTTAGTAAGGGATTATAAAGGGTTATATGGCGGAAACATTTGTCAAAATTTCGGTTATTTCTATTATCATTTATTGAGGGCTTTTCAGCTGCTCAATAATATTGATGTAACCGGTCATCGCTGCATCCGGCGACATTCCTGTTAAACTTTTCCATGCTTCATATTTGGCCTTGTTTACAAAATCAAACATGCCGGGCGCCGGGGTATTGGGGTCTATATCTCCT
>NZ_JBFUKF010000391.1:0-4652 GCF_056400985.1 Mucilaginibacter sp. P4_G9
ATCCGCAATGTGAAAGGTTTTATCCGCAAAACAGAAGCCATCTCGGGTGCACGTTACGCGGGTTTGCCCGATGACCATATCCACTTTATGGCTTTGCCTTTTTATGAAACGGGTAAAACCAAGAAGAACACAGTGGGCGAGGAAGACATTTTGTTAACCATGGAGCTGCTGCAGCAAATAAAGCCGCACCAGATCTTTGCCGCCGGCGATTTTGCCGATCCCAACGGTACGCACCTGGTTTGTTTCAACATTATCCTGGCTGCATTAAACCGCCTGAAAGCTACCGAGGATTGGGTGAAGGATTGCTGGCTGTGGATGTACCGCGGGGCATGGCATGAGTTTGAAACTTACGAGATTGAAATGTCGGTGCCACTTTCTCCTGAGGAAGTGATCCGCAAGCGGAATGCCATCTTCAAGCACCAATCCCAAAAGGATCGCCCGGTGTTCCCGGGGGATGATGCAAGGGAGTTCTGGGTGAGAGCCGAGGACCGCACCCGCGATACCGCGAAACGTTATGACCGCTTAGGAATGGCTGAATATGAGGCCATGGAAGCGTTTAAGCGTTATATATTTTAATTTTACTGTAGCAATGAGTTTGAACCCTGGAGTGTTCGAAAGATTTCTCCGGGGGCTACTGTGTGTATGCACTTTTATATATCCAAAACTGTTGCGTTCGCAACAGGTGAAACAGCAAAAAATCACATCTGTCTAACAATCAATAAATTGCGAATTGTCATAAAATCAAAACCGCAACAGCAAATTTTTGGGGTTACCCAGCCCCGCCCGTCCGGTTCAATACCTATCAGTTGTGGCTGATGCCTTAGCACCAATAGTCTCTTTTTTGTTCATCGTGTATCCAAAGTTAAACTATTGGTCAACCGCCTTTTCTTCCGGCACCTTATAATTCTCCAGGGTTTTGTGCAACTGCTCTTTTATCTGCTTTACCAGTATCCTTGGGCCAAGTACCCTTAGCTTAGATCCAAAGCCCAGTAACTCCCGCTCCAGCTCAAAGTTCGGGATCACCCGGATGCTGAAGATCTTACCCGATTCATTCTCACTTAACAGTTTTTGGGTATGATGCAAGGGCTTGGTGATCACATATGGCGCGTTCTTACTATCTATCCAAAACACCACCTCGCAATCACGCTGGTTGGGCGACTTGGTTACGCCTATCACATCGTTATAATAAGTAGAAAAATCAATGCTGGTATTTTCGCGGTAGTCATCTTCATGGCTGGTAATGGATTGGATCCTATCGAGCGCCAGGTTGAGTAACGGTTGATAACGCTGGTGCGAAACACCCAATACAAACCAGCGGTTGCAGTATTCTTTCAGTAGGTACCCGCTAAAGCAAAAAGTGCTTGCCTCCCTGGCTTTAAAAGATTGGTAGGTAACACAGATGGTATTTTTGGCTACAATCGCTTTACGGATCACTTCAATATACTCCAGCCCTTTCAGGTTATCATTCTTTTCAAAATCAACAACCGGGGCGCTGTGTGTTTTTTGGGTGTATATCTTATCCTCCAGCTTGCTCACCATCTCGTTCAGGTCGGCAAAGTGACTGAAACCTTTAAATTGCTTTAACAGGTCGGATACCTCGCTTAGCACCTGCATATCCTGGTTATTAAGCGGAATGTTGGTAATGCTGTAGTTTTTATCCGCGTAGGTATAATACTTTTTATCAACCACTATAATGGGCGCTTCGTAACCCAGCTTATTGCTGCGCATCATCTCCATATCGGCCTGTACCGTACGGCGGCTCACGCCGGTATTAATCCCCTGGTATTCGTATAGCGCATCGGCGCAGGCATCAATCAGGTCGTCCAGTGTCCATTTCTTATAACGGTTTTGCAGGCAGTTATCAATAGTGCGGTAACGGATAAGGGCATTGCGGTTAACAGGCATTTTTTGATTTCGGATTTGGGATTTATTTGATTTGGAATGTCGGATGTTCGAATTCGGATTTATTTAATTTTAATTCTGATAATTCCGGTTCAGACGAATTTATTAAATTATTTTTCACTGCGCAAATAGATTGCGCAGGTACTATATTTCTTTGTATTATGAAAAGGGAATTAAATGCCGATAAGCTCCCCCTTGAGGGGGCCAGGGGGCAAAAGATCAGCAATAACGAATTAAAAGCTTTGGGTATTAACGATGTGGAAGTATTGGTAAACTTTAATCGTGTGGCTAATGGATTGCTGAAACATAACGTAATGGATAAGGCGCAGATACTGGCCAATATAGAAGCGCTGATTGACGACCCTATGCCCTACGCCCTAAAAAAAGGCGGCAAGTTTAAAAACCTGGCCGAAGATGTGATCGCCATGCGTAAAGAAGGCAAATTTGTAAAGCAGGAACGCAGCAATTTTAAATTAAAGGAAGAGATAGCCGATTTCCCGGTTTGGGGACTGGAACATATTGAAGTGGGTGCGCTGGCACAGATGCGAACGGCTATACAATTGCCCATAGCTATTGCCGGCGCCCTAATGCCCGATGCCCACCAAGGTTACGGCCTGCCTATCGGCGGCGTGTTGGCAACCACGGCAAATACCATTATTCCGTTTGCAGTTGGGGTTGATATTGCCTGCAGGATGTGTTTAAGTATTTTCGATCTGCCTGCCGAAACGGTGGATAATGAAACAGATCTGCTGAAAGGCTTATTGGTTAACCATACCAACTTTGGCATTGGCGGTACTACGAAGACGCATTTTGACAGTTCTTTATTTGATAGCAAAACCTGGAATGAAACCAAAGTGATCCGCAACCTGAAAGATAAGGCCTATGCCCAGTTGGGTACCAGCGGCACCGGCAACCATTTTGTGGAATGGGGCGAGCTAACCGTTACCGATGGCGCTTTGGATGGTATCCCGGCTGGTAACTACCTGGCATTGCTTTCCCACTCCGGCTCCCGTGGCTTTGGGGGCAGCGTGGCCGACTATTACAGTAAAATAGCCATGACCAAAACCAAGCTGCCGCCCGAAGCCAAACACCTGGCCTGGTTGGACCTGGATAAGGACGAGGGACAGGAATACTGGATAGCCATGAACCTGGCCGGCGAATATGCCAGCGCCAACCACCACGAGATTCATAACAAGATAGCGAAGGCGTTAAACCTTGCACCGCTTATGCGGATAGAAAACCACCACAACTTTGCGTGGAAAGAGCAATTAGCCGACGGCACCGAAGTAATGGTACACCGCAAAGGTGCAACCCCGGCCGGCGAAGGAGTATTAGGCATTATCCCCGGCAGCATGAGCACACCCGGCTTTGTGGTACGTGGTAAAGGCGATGCAACAAGCATCAACTCCGCATCTCACGGTGCAGGGCGTTTAATGAGCCGAAGCGCTGCTTTTAAAACTTTGGACAAAGCAGTGATTGCAGCCAACCTTGTTGATAAACGTATTACCCTTATGGGAAGCGATGTGGACGAAGCGCCAATGGCTTATAAAGATATCCATGCGGTAATGGCTGCGCAAGAGAATTTGGTGGAAGTATTGGCTAAGTTTGAGCCGAGGATTGTGCGGATGGCGGATGCAAGGGAGAGGCCGGAGGATTGAGAATTATAAAATAACTATTACTTTAACAACGAATATGCCATCACCTAAACCAACCGACTTTTCATTATTGCTCGAAATGTTTCATCGGGGACTTATACTTGGTCTGGTTTCCAAAAACGATGTAATATTATGGGCTGATGATATTATACTAAAGACCGAGGAGCCTGATTACTTTTTTATCGAAGTATCGTTATGCAGTAACACCAACAATTTAATTGAGGTAATAGGAGCGTATAGCGCTAATATAGATAACCCTATTTGCACCAGGGTTCTTTTGGGGGCGCTTTACAAAAAGCAAATTAACAATAACGACGCCCTAACCGTTGAGGCTGCTGCTAAATTGATTGGCGCGGTACAAAACGTTGGTACTTTGACCCATTTTGAGGTTAGCAAAATGTATTCGTTTGATGATTATGACTTATACTATCCACCGGATTTGACGGAGTTTCAGGTAGATATTATCGAGTTCCTATGTATTTACGAACCATTTACGCTTAAAAATTATCGTGAGTGGCCCGAAATTAATCATAAGATAGAACTAATTCTAAAACAAAAACAAGCCGAAGCTGAAATAGCACTTGAATCATTTAAAGAAAAATGGCAGGTTAAGAAAAGCTCGATAAGAGAAGTCGGTAATCAGGGACTAAAAAGGAAGTTGCGTATTAGCATACTTATTATAGTTGTTATAGGTATTGTGCTGCTGTGTTACCTAACACCAGAATCATCAGGAATTCAATGGAACTCGGTTTACTCTGCGATTTTTATCTGCCTTTTATTCCTAAGTAGAAATTATCTATTGAGAGTAAAAGGGAAATGAAAGATAAGTTTTGGTTGGTGATTATAAAGATGGCGGATGAGACGGGGGTCGAAGGATTGAAATCTACTATCTAAATTAATTATGTATCTTAATATGCTATGAAATAATCATGATAAAAAGAAATTACTATTCAGTTAGAACTGGAAAAATTGTACCCGATCAGTTAATGAGTTTCGATATTTTGAAGAAGCTTTTTTTAATTGCGTATAACAAATTATATAAAGATGGCTATTTTCAAAAGTATTTTGGCATTGATTGCAATGATGGTTATGTGG
>NZ_JBFUKF010000392.1:0-4649 GCF_056400985.1 Mucilaginibacter sp. P4_G9
TAATAATATCGTTAAATTCTAAGTCCTAAATCCTAAACTCTATATTGCTAAATTAACAGGCCATTACTCATTACTCACTACTCACTACTCACTACTCAGTCCTCAAACTTTTTACCGGGTTTGCCAATGCTGCTTTTACCGATTGGAAGCTGATAGTGATCGCGGCTACCAATACGGCTATGATCCCGGCTAATAGAAATACCCACCATTGTATACTTATTCGGTATGCAAAATCCTGCAGCCATTTATTCATCGCATACCAGGTGATGGGAAATGATATTAGCGACGCGATAATAATAAGCTTTAAAAACTCTTTAGATAGCAGGGTTGTAATACTGCCGGTTGACGCACCTAAAACTTTGCGAATACCTATCTCCTTAACCCTCAGCCTGATCATGAATGCAGCCAAACCAAATAAGCCCAAACTGGCTATAATTAATGCGATAACAGCAAATACCGTAAATATTTTGCCGGTTTGCTGTTCGGCTGCATAAAGTGAAGCAAATTTCTCATCAAGGAAAGAATAGCTGAAAGGAAGGTCCGACTTAAAATTATTCCATTGAGCCCTCATATCAGTAATCAAGGCTTTAATATCTTTAGTTTTTACCTTAACCATAATTGAGCTCGTGCTATGACCCGGCAATAACATCAACGGCGCAATTTTCTGCCTGGCCGAAACATAATGAAAATCCTTAACTACACCCACAACCGTATAGTGAGCCCTTGCCGAGCGGACAATAGTTTTACCTATCGGATCGCTTTTACCCCAGCCAAGGTCGCGCACCAAAGCCTCGTTTACTACAACAGCCAGCGAATCGCCGGGATATGACGGATAAAAATTACGCCCTTTTACCACCTGGATACCTAAAGTTGGTATATAGTTTTCATCAACATGAAAAATATCAGTATGGATCTCGGCATGGCCGCCCTTATCATTAAATTCTTTTGCATCTATCTGTGTACCATCGATGCCACTCCCGGTACCCGGAACACTACTTGATATGGTTGCATTGATCACCTGCGGATTACGCAGCAACTCCTGTTTAAACGCGTCAATATTGTTACGTAACGACCAGGTTTCATTTATTACCAAAACCTGGTCCTTATCGTAACCCAGTTTTTTGTTTTGCATATAATGCAATTGCTGGTAAACCACAAACGTGGCTATAATGAGTGCTGTAGATACCGCAAACTGGAAAACAATAAGTCCGCTGCGTAAATAATTTTTATTTGCCGTTTTTGTACTCCCCGTACCTCCTTTTAACACACTGATGATCTGGAAGCCTGATAAAACAAATGCAGGATAAATACCGGCTATTACGCCAACTGTAAATGCCAGTAAAAGTTCAATAATTATGGCTTTATAATTCAGGAAAAAGCTGATGCCGATGTGTTTGCCCGACAAGTTATTAAACATGGGCAACAGCAGGTAAACCAGGGCTATTGCTAATACCATGGCACCCAAAGTAAGTAATACCGATTCGGTAAGGAACTGCGAGATCAGGCAGCTTCTTTCTGATCCTAAAACCTTGCGAATGCCTACTTCTTTACTTCGTTTTGCCGAGCTTGCGGTTGACAGGTTGGTAAAGTTGATACAGGCCAGCATCAGTATAAATATGGCTAATGCGCCAAAAATGTATACGTAATGAATATCGCCGTTGGCCTCTAACTCATACTTGGTGGCCGAGTGTAAATGAATATCGGTTAAAGGCTGCAAATAAAACAGGAATGTATTTACTGATTTGCCGGCTTCGGCCATGTTCATACCCATATCATGGGCTATTTCGGGCACTACAAATTTTCTTACAAGGTCGTCAGGAAAGGAAGCTTCCAGTTTCTTAGGATCAGCATTTTTATTTAGCCTTATGTAAGTAAAAAAACCAATATTGCTCCATGTTTGTTTTGTATCCTTTACAATAGTATTCATGCTAAAAAAAGCATCGCCGTGAAAATGAGAGTCATCAGGCACCTTATCAATAAGCCCGGTAACTTTATAAGGCTCCTTATCAACAAGTAACGATTTACCCAAAGCCGGCTGATTGCCAAAATATTTTTGCGCAAGGGCCTTGGTAATTACCATGCTATAGGGTTCTTTAAGGCATGTTTTAATATCGCCATCTGTCAACGGGATCGAAAACATCTGCAAAAAGTTAGCATCAACCATTTGCAGGTGCTCTTCTTTAAATTTTTTCCCGTTGTATTCTATAAACGACGGTTTCCGGCCGGTAAGCCTGGTTACTTCTTCTACCTGTGGGTACTGATCTTTTATCCCTTTGGCTACTGCAACATCCACATTTGGGTACACGCTTACACCTGCGTTTTCAATAGTTTTAATACCAACCCGATAAATCTGGCCAGCTTCATGTGCGTAGCTGTCATAACTTAATTCACTATAAACATAAGCAGTAATCAGCATGCAACAAGCCAATCCAACCGAAAGGCCGAACACGTTTATAAACGAAAATATTTTATTGCGCTTTAAACTACGCCAGGCGGTTTTGATATAATTTTTAAGCATCATGATGTAATTACACCCTAATGCTGTTTAAAACGCATACCAATTATTTAATTTACTGATAATCAAATATTTAATTTAAAAATTGATTTATAACTGTACGCAGGCGTAACAGTGGGTGTACGCTTATGATACACTTATATTCCCGATACTACGCCGAATTAAATTGAGTATTTGGATCAGCAAATTTTTAATTATTGAACTGCTTGCCGCTGATATAACTTCCTAAAATTTAGTGGGTTATTTTGGTACACTGTCCTAAACTGGCGGTTAAAATTAGATAAGTTGTTGAAGCCACAATCAAGACAAATATCGGTCACGCTCAGGGATGTTTCAATCAAAAGATTGGCAGCGTAATTTAATCTGACCTCATTCAGGAATGCTGTAAATGATTTTCTTGTACGCTGACTAAAATATCTTGAAAATGAATTTTCTGCCATATTAGCCAAACCGGCGACCTCCGCAATAGTAATTTCGCGTTTAAAATTATTGAGAACAAAATTTAAAATATTATTCATCCTCTTTGTTTCAGCAGGATTTTGTCCGGTAATCACATTATGGCAGATTTCCTGCAAATCATTACTACCCGATAGGATATTTAATATATCAACTAACAATAGCCACCTGGTTAATCCTTTGGCTGTTATTAAAACATTCAACTTTGCCGTTATCAACATATTAGTTTTACCTGTAATGCTTAACCCTTTAACCGAGCGTTGAAGTAAACCTGAAATTTTTTGTGTTTCGGGCAATGCGAAAAAGCCGTCGCCAAAGGAATCCTCCTTGAAATGAACAACTATGGATTTCGCTCTTAATACCGAATGCTCTTCCAGGTAATCTGCATCATTTTGGTAAGTATGTGGCAAATACGGACCGATCAGCACCATGTCTCCCGGCTTAAACTCGTTGATGTGGTCACCTATAAAACGTTTTCCGGTACTTTCGGTAACCAGTACAAGTTCATATTCGGGATGAAAATGCCACGGCGTTGGAAAAAAATTGTAATCAAAATATTTGGTAACAAAGGATTCGCCTGAATTTCGGGGTAAATATTCCAATACTGGTTTCATGCTCAATATTAAGCTATTTTACGTAAATATTTTTTCTACATGTTAGAAAAGTATCGGTTTTTAACAGATGCGATGTGGCGGCCGCCCACAAAGATTTTGACCTTTGATGTATTAAAACCAATTGTATGCCGAACATTAAATTAACACCAGAACAAAGTGGCCACTATCATAAAGATGGCTATGTGATAGTAAAAGGTTTTTTTAGTAAACCCGAAATAGACAAGCTGTACAAAGCTGCAACCAGCGACGATAACATGTTAAATAATGCACTTGATCTGAACGATCAATCGGGCAAAAAAACTAAACTGTCTTTATGGTTTACACCCGGAAATGATGTTTTCGGATATCTAACGAGAAGTCAAAAGATGGTGGATTCGGTCGCACAGTTGCTCGGCGGCCAATCCAGGGTATGCCATTTCCATTCAAAATTGATGCAGAAAGAGCCAAAAGTTGGCGGTGCCTGGGAATGGCACCAGGATTACGGCTATTGGTATAAAAACCAATTTATGTTTCCCGACCAGCTGATTAGCGTAATGATTGCACTTACTACTGCCAACAAAGAAAACGGTTGTCTCCAGGTGATTAAAGGTTCGCACAAAATGGGCAGGATCAATCACGGTTATGCCGGTGAACAAGTTGGTGCCGACATGGTGATGGTGGAAAACTCACTGAAATCAATGGAATTGATTTACGCTGAACTGGAACCAGGCGATGCACTGTTTTTCCATAGTAACCTATTGCATCGTTCAGAAGCTAATTTGTCTAATTACCCAAGATGGTCAATTATATCCTGCTATAGCCTGCAATCTAACCTTGCTTATAATGAAAAGTCCACTTCATGGAAAACACCGGTAGAGGTTGTTGCCAACGAAGCTATTCTGGAATGGCAAACAGAAGAGCGGGTTAAAGCTGATTTTCTAAAAAAAGAAGAAGATCCGGCACTACAAGGTGATGAGTGGGGCAAATAATCATAGAAGACAGTTTAACCTGATAAACTGTCATTTACCGTTGAATAAAATTTCAAATGAAAATAAAGTTTTTTTGCCCTCGCTGGGGCTCTGAAC
>NZ_JBFUKF010000393.1:0-4624 GCF_056400985.1 Mucilaginibacter sp. P4_G9
GTTTTTATTGGCATCAATATGGTTAGTGCCCAAAATACACGCAAGGATAGAAAAGCTGCGCACGTCGCCGAAATAAAAGGCCTTATAGAATCTCAAAACTTTGTTTTTGATGCCAACTTTGTAAACCCTTCAAGGGGCAGTGGCCGGTCATTAACCTCAGAATATGATCTTACAGTTACTAAGGATACCATAATAGCTTATCTGCCCTATTTTGGCCGTGCTTATACAGCCCCTCCATACGGATCTATCGAGGGTGGCATCAAATTCACCAACACGCATTTCACCTATGCGATGAAACCAGGAAAAAAAAGCGGCTGGGCTATAACTATTAAACCTACCAATAAAAACATCAGTGATTGGCGGGATGTTCAGTCAATGTACCTTACAATAAGCGAAGATGGTTATGCCTCGCTACAGGTGATTAGTAGTAACCGCGAACCTATCTCATTTAACGGTACCATTGAGAAAAGGCCGGTGAAGAAATGAGCMGAAAGTGGAAAGCCTAAAGCAGGAAGCTTTACCTTATATTAATGTAATCGGCCTACAGCCTTGAGCTTTCGGCTTTAGCCTATCAACCCCGCATTATCTTTCAATTCCACGCCGGATAGCTTCCGTTTAAATGCTTCGCTGATGAGGTAAAAGATCTTTCGGGCGGCTTTTTTATAGGTTAATCCTTTGGGGCGGATGTTTGATACACAATTGCGGGCTTCATCGGTGAGGCCGGGTTTGGGTTTGTAGGTAAGATATGCACCCAAACTATCCGCCGAGCTCAGGCCCGGACGTTCGCCTATCAATACAAGCGATAATTGGGCGTTCAGGTTATAGCCAATATCATCGCCTATGGCAACCCGGCCCTGTTCTACCAGGCTTATGGGCGCCAGTTTAAAAGCGCTTTGAGATAGCAAGGGTATGAGTTCTCTTAACAAACCAATAGCATTTTCATTTATAGCAGTCGCCGAAAGGCCATCAGCTATTATGATAGCTATATCGGTTTCAACAAAATAATCCGTTAATTGATCTGATGAAGCGTCGTTAAGCTTACGGCCCAGGTCAGGCCGCTGCAAGTACTGGCGACGATCACCAACCTGGCTGTGCAGGCAGATAACAGGCAGTTCAAATTGTTTAAGTGATTCACTTAATTGATTGATATCCAATTCAGAATACACCGCATCCCGTGCATGCGCATGGGCCAGCTTAAAATCAAGTGATTGCTTTAGCGGGATGCTTGTACCCACCCGCCCGATAGCTATCCGTGCAGCAGTAAATTCCTGCAAAGCCTTTAATGGTTCTATTTCGTGTGGGAGGTTTCTTTTCATTTTCTAATTTCCAGGACACAATCACCTTTTACCTTTATCCATTCACCTATCTACTAAACCATTGCGCCAAGCAAGCCATGCGATGAACTTACCGGCAGCATATTGCCTTTACTATCAACAATACCTTGTTTTATTAACCACTGTTCAAACTCGGGAGCCGGTTTAAGTCCCAGTACTTTACGCAGGTACAATGCATCATGAAATGATGTTGATTGATAGTTAAGCATAATATCATCTGCACCGGGAATACCCATTACAAAATTGCAGCCAGCCACACCCAACAGGGTAAGCAGGTTGTCCATATCATCCTGGTCGGCCTCAGCATGATTAGTGTAGCAAACATCGCATCCCATAGGCAAACCAAGCAACTTTCCGCAAAAATGATCTTCTAAAGCGGCCCGGATAATCTGCTTGCCGTCATATAAATATTCGGGGCCAATAAAACCTACAACTGTGTTCACCAACAATGGTTTAAACTTGCGGGCTACGGCATAAGCCCTTACCTCGCAGGTTTGCTGATCTACACCGAAATTAGCATTCGCAGATAATGCGCTGCCTTGCCCCGTTTCAAAGTACATTACATTATTGCCAATAGTTCCACGATTGAGGGATAGTGTAGCCTGGTAGGCTTCTTCTATCAATCCCAGGTTGATACCAAAGCTGGTATTGGCCTTTTCGGTACCGGCTATTGATTGAAAACAGAGATCAACCGGCGCTCCTTCATTTATCAATTGCAAAGTAGTAGTAATGTGGCTTAGTACACATGTTTGTGTTGGAATCTCAAACTGGTGCCTGATATTATCCATCAACTTTAACAAATTATTCACCGCCGCCGGACTATCAGTAGCGGGATTAATGCCAATAGTTGCATCACCACTGCCATATAGTAAGCCGTCGATAATACTGGCAGCAACGCCTTTAGGATCATCAGTTGGATGATTAGGTTGCAAACGTGTACTGAAATGCCCTTTTAACCCGATAGTATTACGAAAGCGGGTAACCACCTCGCATTTTTTTGCTATCGCGATCAAGTCCTGGTTACGCATCAGTTTAGATACAGCAGCTACCATTTCGGGTGTAAGGCCGGTTGATATATCATTTAGCGTTGTCTTATCCGTTTCATCGCTAAGAAGCCAGTCGCGAAATTCACCAACAGTTAAATGACTTATTTGATTAAAAGCTATAACATCATGGCTATCAATAATCAGGCGTGTCACCTCATCCTGTTCATAAGGCACAACCACTTCATTCAAAAAAGCTTTCAAAGGTACATCAGCCAACGTGATCTGTGCAGCTACCCGTTCCTCATAACTACCTGCACATACTCCTGCCAGCTCATCTCCCGATCGGTATGGCGAGGCTTTGCCCAGCAAAGTTTTCAGATCATGAAACTTATAAACTTTGTTACGTATAGTGTGTCGATAGGGCATTTATTGGTTCATTAGTTCAATTGTTTGATAAATTCATTGTATTGCCAATGAATTGGCCCTACCCGGCTTCGGTAAATACAGGGGCGGCCATCATTTCATCTGTAAGGGCAACTTTATGTTTCCCCATCAGCATAAAAACTAAAATTACCATGGCTAAGCCGGCAAAAAATATAAGGCTCATCTCCCCATTAAAATAAATGGTAGCAAACAAACATACTATGCAAATAACAAGTGCAATGGCCGGGAAAATAGGATAATAAGGCGCCGCAAAAGGCCTATCCAGGTTAGGTTCCTTTTTTCGCAAAATAAACAGGCTTATCATGCTCATCATATACATTACTACCGCCCCAAGTACCGATAGCATAATGATTTGGTCTGTTTTAAATTTATAGATAAAAATGGAACTTACTATCCCGCCAACAACAAGCGCCCAATGCGGCGTTTTAAAACGATGATTAATACTTGCCAGTCCGCGAGGTAAATAACCACTTCTCGCCATAGCAAATATCTGCCTTGATGAGGCAAGGATGATACCATGCAGAGAGGCAATAAGGCCAAACAAACCAATACTTGCAAATATTTTGGTCAATCCGTTTCCTTTGCCCAGTACAATCCCTATAGCTTCTGGTAAGGGATAATCAAGGCTCTGCAGTTTGTGCCAGTCCGTGACGCCTCCCGTAAGGATCATAACCCCCAATGCCAAAAACACTAAAGTAGCTATTGCCGAAATATAACCTCTGGGAATATTCTTTTTGGGGTCTTTAACTTCTTCGGCCACCATGGCAACACCCTCAATGGCCAAATAAAACCAAACCGCGAAGGGCAAAGCCGCAAAAACACCACTCCACCCAAAAGGCATAGGATCAGTTAGGTAAGTAGCCATTTTAAAATGCGGAGTAACAACTCCCATATAAAGCAGCAGTTCTGCAACTGCCAACAAGGTAATGAAAATAGAAAAMGTGGCCGATTCCTTTACCCCATAGGCATTAAGAATAATAAAAATAACATTAAAGAACATAGCCGTATGCAAAACCGGAATATCATTATTCAGGAAATGCAGATATGTGCCAAGTGCCACTGCAATTGCCGGTGTGGCTACCAAAAAATCGACGAGAGTTGCATAACCGGCAATTAATCCACCGAATGGCCCCATAGCTCTGTATGCGTAGGCAAAAGCTCCGCCCGCGTGAGGAATTGAAGTTGTAAGCTCTGTATAACTGAAAATGAAGGTGATATACATCACTGTGATAACCAACGTAGCTATTAAAAGCCCAACAGTCCCCGATACAGCCCAGCCCAGGTTCCAGCCAAAATATTCGCCTGAAATTACCAGGCCAACAGCAATTGCCCAAAGGTGAATGGGTTTTAAAACTCTTTTTAAGTGATCTGTCGGTGTTGTTGCCATACGCTTTTTAATGTTTTGATTTGCCGCCTTAAGATACTTAAAGGTCAGCTCAAATCAAAATTGGCGTACGTTATAGAATTGTTAAGTAGTGAATATACACTAAAAATCAAAAAATGCCCTCCCCATTCGGGGAGGGTTAGATAGTGCCGTTATACCTTCAAAGTATTTTTTAAATATCCAATACTGCTGGTAATACTGGCCAATGCATCTTTTGGCATATCGTGCTCAATAAAAAAGTGCTGCATACCTGCAGATTTTGCAGCGGCGAAAATGGGTTTAAAATCTATGGTGCCACTACCTACAGGTAATACATTTTCACGAGCTGCATCCAGATCTTTTACATGCCATAGCGGAAAACGACCAGGGTGCTGTTTAAACATTTCGATCGGATTTTTACCACCCTTAATTGCCCATGCCAGGTCGAGCTCCATTTTTACATTTTGCGGGTCGGTTTCACTGAGTAACAGGTCATA
>NZ_JBFUKF010000394.1:0-4594 GCF_056400985.1 Mucilaginibacter sp. P4_G9
AAGTTTGCCCGACATTATGGAGATGTTAAAAAAGCTGTTAAAGCTAACCTATGTAACGGATGGGGAGAAGTTTACGTTGCAGAAGGAATACACTAATTAACCAATTATTTATTAAACTTAAATTCCGCTGTATGAAAAAATAAAAACAAACTCTCTATACTAAAAGGAAAGAAAGAGTGCTTGCGACACCCTTTCTTTTAAATCCCCCATGATCTCGGAAAAGAACACCTTTACTAAGGTGTAAGGGGTTTATTGTCTCATTTTTTAACCAAATAAAACATTTCTAATGTATGAATATTAATTTACAAACCTCCATCGACTGGTGTAGAATCATGAAAATAACATGTTGTCAGCTCTTAATAGCAATTGTCTTCACAGGGGTTTCCCTGGCTAAGCCCGGCCATGCTCAGGGTATATTATCCCAGCAGGTAGATATTTCTGCCAACAATATGGATTTGAGCAGTTTCCTGAAAAAACTGGAAAAAAAGGCTAATGTGAGATTTGTTTATTTCCAGGATATAATTGAAAGCTCAAAAAAAATAAGCGTAGATGCGCACCAGGAAAAACTTAAAGACCTGTTAACCGAACTTTTAAAGCCTTACAATATTAGCTACGATGTTGTTAATGATCGCATTGTGCTAAGCAAAACCACCAATGAATCATCAATAACCACAACAGAAATTAAGCCCGGTACCGGGGAGGTGCAGGCAGTTGCCATTAGTGGTAAAGTTACTGATGAAACGGGGCAAGGACTGCCCGGCGTGGTAGTAAAATTAAAGGGAACAAATACAGCTGTAAGTACAGATTCACAGGGAGCTTATACAATTAATATACCCGACTATAATGGCACTTTGATATTTTCATTTATAGGTTACACCAGCCGCGAAGTAGCAATTAACGGGCAAAAAACCATTAACGTTCAATTACAACAGGAAAATAAACAGTTAAATGAAGTTGTTGTGGTTGGTTACGGTACTCAAAAAAGATCTGATATCACCGGTTCTGTAGCTTCGGTGCCTAAAGCCCGTTTATCGGAGTTACCGGTAACCAACGTTTTACAGGCTTTGGAAGGCGCAGTAGCAGGTGTTACCATTTCAACGTCATCATCCGTACCAGGTAGTCAGCCATCATCAATTGTAAGGGGACAAAACTCAATTGGAGCAACTACCGGCCCATACGTGGTTGTTGATGGTATTCCGCTTAGTAAAACCGGGGGCTCACTTAATGATATCAACCCCAATGATATAGCATCGATGGAAATATTAAAAGATGCATCGGCGGTGGCCATTTATGGAACCAATGGATCAAATGGTGTTATATTGATCACCACAAAAAGGGGCAATAGTGGTAAGCCGGTTATTCGTTACAGCGGTTATGCGGGTGTTGAAAATCTGGCACATATCCTTGAGCCACGTGATCCGGCATCTTATATACAAAAATATGCCGATTATATGTCACAAACCGGGCAAACCCAAACAAGTCCGGTACCTAACAGCTCCGAGCTGCCAAATTACCAGGCCGGTAAAACAATCGACTGGATTAAGGAAGTAACGCAACAAGGTGTAATGCAGGATCATAACCTTAGTGTATCTGGCGGTAGTCCTGATGTTAAATATTATATATCGGGCGATTATCTTAAACAAAAAGGTGTAGTAAAAGGATACCAGTATAACAGGGTAAGCATCCGCTCAAACCTTGATATTAATGTTACCAATTATTTAACAGTTGGGATGTCATCCTATTTCGCCAACAATAATTATGATGGAGGCCGGGCAAATTTGTTATTTGCTACAGCCATGAGCCCTTATGGAAATGAATATAATGCCGATGGCACTTATAACATTTACCCCATGAAGCCGGAGTTGTTATATACTAACCCGCTATTAGGTTTAACTACAGATCAAATTAACCGGAGCGTTAACCTGAATGGTAATGGCTATGCCGAAATAAAATTTGGCGGTATTTTAAAAGGGTTAAAATACCGGGTTAATGCAGGCTACACTTATTTACCAACCCGAGTTGATAGTTATAGCGGCCGATTGGCAAATACACCCTTAGGATCTGCCAGTGCTGCAAGTTCCGAAACAAGTGCCTATACTATCGAAAACCTGTTATACTATAATAAAGATATAGGTTTGCACCATTTTGACTTTACCGGACTATACAGCGCGCAGCGCCGCAGGTATTTTACATCAACAGCAGCTGCAACGGGCTTTGTTAATGATGAGCTTTCTTTTAACAACTTAGGCGCCGGGGCAACGCAGACTTCCACATCTTACTCAGACAGATATGCGTTAAACTCGCAAATGGGGCGTATAAACTATTCCTATAATGGCCGGTACTTATTTACATTCACTGCACGTCGGGATGGTTCATCAGTTTTCGGAGCTAATACAACTAAATATGGTTGGTTCCCATCTGCTGCTTTGGGCTGGAACATTAGCGAGGAAAATTTCCTTAAAAATTCAAAAATCGTCAACAATTTAAAGCTAAGGGCATCCTACGGAAAAACCGGGAACGAAGCTGTTGGTGTTTATCAAACCATTACAACTGACGGTACAGTAAGATCCCCCTTTAACGGGGTAAGTACAATAGGTGTACAGGCAAGCAACCTGGGCAATGTCAATCTGCATTGGGAAACAACTGTGGGTACCAATCTCGGAGCTGATTTCGCCCTGTTTAACAGCCGTATTAACGGTTCTGTTGACGCGTACAAGACCCGCACGTATGGATTATTACTGCAAAGAGCCCTTCCTTCCATAACRGGCTACTCAAGAGTGTTGGATAATATAGGTAAAGTGGCTAATAAAGGCATCGAGGTTACTTTAAATACACGCAATATTGTTGGTAAGGATTTTCGTTGGGAAAGCAATATTGTATATGCGGTTAACCGTAATAAAATTGTTGACCTGTATGGTGACGGGAAGAGTGATTTGGGTAACCGTTGGTTTATTGGTAAACCCATTGGTGTAATTTACGATTACAAAATGACAGGTATATGGCAAACCGGTGAAGATGCTTCAAAACAAGATCCGGGAGCTAAACCTGGCGATTTAAAATTTGCCGATACCAATGGTGATGGTAAAATTACAGCGGATGATAAGGTTATCCAGGGCCAGACCGCACCAAAATGGACAGGTGGTATTACAAATACTTTTCATTACAAGCAGTTTAACCTGAGTGTATTTATACAAACCGCGCAGGGGATGCTTAAAAATAATGCCGATTTAAATTATGCCGATGAATCTGGCCGAAGAAATACACCATCAGAAATAGGTTACTGGACACCTACTAATGGCAATAATTCTTTCCAGGCATTATCATATACCAATACCCGTGGTTATGGATATCCGCGCGATGCCAGCTATACCCGTATTAAGGATGTAACCTTTAGCTATGTAGTTCCACAAAAATTACTGGATAAAGCGCATATAAGCAGTTTAACATTTTATGTAAGCGGCCGCAATCTGCACACCTTTACTAAATGGATAGGCTGGGATCCCGAACAAACTTTTTATACCAGGGGAACAGCAAACTCTAATGCTAATCAGTCAGCATTTACCGCCGACTGGACCAATAACTATCCTGTAACCCGCACATTTGTATTTGGTGCAAATATTTCATTAAAATAAACTGATAAAATATAAAAACATGAAAAAGTATTCAATTATATTGGTTTCGGTATCAGTGCTTATTATCGCATTTGCATCCTGTAAAAAAGCTTACCTGGATGAAAAACCATATTCCGCATATACACCTTTAACATTAACAGATTCATTGGGCCTTCAGGCATCATTAGTGGGTTTGTATAATTACACTACCGGTATCCTTACTTATTCCAGCGCGCAGGGATGGCCAAGTGTTTGGCAGGTTGGTACAGATGTAGCCAATGCTACCGCAAATCAGCAGGGAATTGAAGTGCCGTACTATAATTATGCCACATTAACTTCAACAGATGCCGCCGCCTCCTATGTTTGGGGCAAATATTACGCGTTAATTAATAATACAAATATTATAGTTGATGCTGTAGAAGGATCTGGTGTTAAGGGTCTTACCGCTAACGGAAAGAATGCTGTAAGTGCAGAAGCCAAATTTTTCAGGGCTTATGCTTATAATAGCTTAGCAACACTTTTTGGAAAAGTGCCATTGGTGGTACATACACTTACCGGCCCTAAAACAGATTTTGTACGTGCATCTCTTGATAATGTTAACGCGCAGATTGTAAGCGATCTTACTTTTGCAGCAGCCAACCTTACTGATGTTGGCGGTGTATCATCAAAATTTGATGCAACAGGTAAACTGCCGGCCGGCAGGGCCAATAAATACATGGCCATGCAATTGCTTGCAGAAGTATACCTGCGTATGGGTAAAAACGACCTGGCCGAACAGCAGGCACAGGCTATTATTAGCAGCGGCAAGTTTAGCCTCGTAAAAAACCGCTATGGTGTAAGGGCCGCAGGAGCCGGTGATTATTATTCAGATATGTTTGTTTACGGCAACCAAAGGCGCGCCCAGGGAAGTAGTGAGGCAATATGGGTACTTGAGCAGGAAAACCCAAGCTCGGTAGTGGGTGGTAATGTTGATAATGCCCAGC
>NZ_JBFUKF010000395.1:0-4592 GCF_056400985.1 Mucilaginibacter sp. P4_G9
GTTACAGGGAACCTGACCATTGAAGGGATCACAAAGGCAGTTACTTTTCCAGCCAGCATGCTTTTTAAGGACGGAATGGACGGAACTGTGGTGGTGAATGGCGCGCTGATCGTTGATCGAACAGATTGGGGTATTGATTACAGATCAGAAAAGCACTTTGATTCAACTATTTCGGACGACGTTAAACTCTTTATGAAAATCGTAGCAAAAAAACATAGCAGATAATTTGAGATTCAGGTCTGTAATTAATTCTAAATCACTTAAAAAGTTCGACATATCGCCGGTCCCCGCTACTCGAAAGAAGGCCACCCGAAAGAGTGGCCTTTGTTATTTTAATGCATTTTAGGCAAAAATTTACAAGGTATTAGTGATATTAGGGGTAAACAGCTTCCATTTCCCTTCGGAGACGACTTCTACGGTGTCGCCGATCACTCTAATGGCGGTCTGATCATCGATAGCATATGACGGTACCGATATCGTAGCAGCCAACTTTTCCAGGTTGGCCAGGGAATTTCCCGGAAACCACTCATGATCCAAATGCGGATGCAGTGCAAAATCAACCAGTCCCAGCGATTTACCGCTTTCAGCTGGCAGCATATGGCCACTGTAGGTTGTTCCAAAGCGGGTCATCACCATACTCCCAGCGCTCAGCCCCACGTAAACCGTCTTGCGCAGCAACGAGGGCAAGAGGTCTGCCAGTCCGGACTGCTGCATCCAGTAGCACAGATACTGGCAGTCGCCGCCTCCAACCAGCAGGGCGTCAGTTTCCTGGAGCATGGGGACCCAAAGCTCTTGTTTGATGCTGGGTAACGCAGTGAGCTCCAGCACTCCCAACGACTTCCACCCCAATTCGCAGAAAGGGTCACCAAGTGATCCGCAAATCACCTTTCGTGCTATGCCAGCACCGCCGGCTATGGCGTATATCGCGGTGGGGACGAAAAGCGCGTTCGCCTCAGCAATCGGTTTGCCCAGGAGTTCAACCAGCGCGTTATGGATGCTCGTATTGCTGATGCCGGCGGAAGTGAGAAGAAGCTTCATAATTTCTTTCTTAGGCTATTGTTCGCCCTGCTTGATAGTCTATTGCTTATTTGTCAATAACAAATGTTAATTCAAAGGTTGAAATTAAAATATTGATCGCAAAAATATTTAAGACAATTCAAAGCAAATTTTTCGGCTACTGAAAGATGAGCCTGTTACATTTAATTGTGACAGGCTTTTTAATTTGGGTACAACATACTGCATTATTACTATTATTTAACAGCTCGCCTAATAACCCCATCTCCGCCTCATTTTCACAGCCCTAAAACCATCCGGAATAATTATTTTAAAAAACACTTTGGAATGCAAAGTGTTTTTATTTAACTTTGAATAACAAAGTACTTTTATTAACAATAAAAAATATTAATATGAAAATTTCAAGAACAAAATTTGTTATTCTCTTCCTCGTTTTTGGATTTGCCTTTCAATTTATCTATAACTCACTTTTGGGCCCGGATGTCCGACTCTTTCCTGCTCATGGCGAGTCTTTCATGGGAACGGGATCACCTATAGTTTGGAAGAGCATCGTATCCACAATATTATTACCTATCAAAATTGTTTTGATAGGTCCCCTGTTGCCCTTTATTGCCTTTTTGAGACAAGAACCAGATACGCCACCCCCATTTTTTCTTATCGGGTTTGCTATCTACTGGACTATCCTTGCCCTAACTATTCATTATCTCCTTAGTAAAATAAAACGCTCTCGTAGCTAAAAAAATCCCCATTAGCTTTGATAGATGAGCAATAAAAAAATTAAATTATTTCTGAAATCAATCGGAGATCATTCAAAAAGTTCGACATTTTGCCAGTTTAACAGCGAGAAAGCTGCCTGGTAAAATCTGATGGCTTTTCTTGTTATATTTGAATATGTATATGGTATACGTACTACATTCTATAAAATCTAAATCGGCTACTCCCCCAATATGCTATCTTTCAAAATGCAGCACCAGGAATTTGAGCCTCCCGAAGAGCTACGGGATATCATAAAATGCTTTTGGTACAACAGAAGAGATTCCGGAGAACTACAATCGGGTTTTGAGGTGCAACCTGATGGCTACGCTGAAATTATCTTTCATTTCGGAAGCGGTTGCAGCATTTCTTACGATGGAGGCTTGCAGGCATTGCCATCACCGTTTATGATGGGGCTGCTCAATCAGCCTGCTGTTTTTTACACAAAAAGCCGTTTAGATATCATTGGCATCAGGTGCTTTCCCTGGACCGTGTTCGATTTGCTCGGGCTGCCGCCCGGTAAAGGCGGAGTGCGCACATTTGAGCATCCCATCGCCCGGCTTCAATCTACATTGAATAAGTGCATTGAAGCCGGCAGGATAGATGAAGCGTTGGCCCAGGTAAAACAGTATTTCCTGGATGCACGGTCAGGAATAGCTACCAGCAGTATGCTATTCAAAGCAGGAGCTGCGATGAGGGGCGCAAGCGGCACCATGCCGGTAAGGCAGGTAGCGGTGGCGGCTCATGCCACGGTTCGTACACTGGAAAGAAACTTCAAGCAATCTTCTGGCTATACCGTTAAAGACGTGTCAGCTCTGATGCGCTTTGAGCAGGTACGAAACCGATTATGGCTTTATCCGGATATTAACCTTGCCGGTTTAGCTCATGAGCTGGGCTATACGGATCAGTCCCATCTAAGCAGAGAATTCAAACGCTATAGCGGCACTACGCCCGCGGCCTTCGCGCGAAAAGCAAAGAAAGGGAAACAGGCTTTAAGCAGCGATTTTGTCGCGTTTATACAAGCCTAACGCAGGAGCATTCCAGACTTTTGTGTTTCAATCATTCTATATGAAAGCAACACTTGAAAGCAAGAAATTCACACAAAATCATTATGTCCACGATGTAATCATTTCCGGCGCAGGGCCTGTAGGCCTATTCCTCGCCTGTGAACTGGCCCTGGCCAAATGTTCAGTCCTGATACTGGAAAAGGCTGAGAATCCACACTCGCCCTTAAAGCAACTTCCCTTCGGGATACGGGGACTTTCGGCGCCTACTATTGAAGCCTTTTACAGTCGTGGATTGCTAAAAGAACTTGAGGTACATAAACGCCTTAAAAACCCCCACCAAAACGCCGTACTCGGGCCACGCCGCCAGGCAGGACATTTCGGCGGCATTCCATTCCATGACGGCGATATCGACACCTCCCAGTGGAAGTATCGCCTGCCAGGCTCTACAGAAACCAGTTTAATTTCTGAAATGGAGGAGCTTGAAACGATGCTGTCACGCCGCGCAGAATCCCTGGGTGTAGTATTCAGGCGCGGGCTTGCTATTACCGGCTTTCATCAAACCTGGAACGGCGTAACTGTTCGGTCTGGCGACCAATTATTTCAAGGTAAATGGCTGGTGGGTTGCGATGGAAGCCGTAGTGTTGTTCGCAAGGCAGGCGGTTTTGAATTCGCCGGTACGGAGCCGGAATTTACCGGCTACTCTGCGAAAGTGGACATCGCCGATCCGGAGAAGCTCAGTCCAGGCCGAAACGTGACGCCAACAGGCATGTACCTGCAGTCGCAGCCAGGTTACCTGGTGATACAGGATTTTGACGGCGGCCGATTTCATAATTCAAAAAAGCCAATCACGCCCGAACACGTGCAGGAGGTGCTTCGTCGCATCTCGAACACCAACGTAACTATCAGCGCCCTGCATTTCGCAACCACATGGACCGACCGCGCACGGCAGGCCACAACCTACCGCAACGGACGGGTACTTTTAGCCGGCGACGCCGCGCACATTCACGCGCCGTTGGGGGGCCAGGGACTTAACCTTGGGCTGGGCGATGCCATGAACCTGGGTTGGAAGCTTGCCGCAACCATCCGGGAGAAGGCTCCGGAAGGCTTGTTGGATAGTTATTATACCGAACGGCACCCAATTGGTGCGCAGGTTTTGGATTGGTCACGCGCCCAGGTTGCAATCATGAAACCAGGCCCCGATGCCCGCGCGCTGTATGCAATTATCCGCGACCTTATCAATACGCGCGATGGTGCCACCTATTTTGCAGGAAGGGTGTGGGGCGTTCACACACACTACAATCTCGGTGGCGGCCACCCTTTGGCAGGTCACAGCGTTCCCAACTTTGAGCTCGAAGACGGTACAAGAATTGGCGGGTTAATGCACGATGGTCAAGGGATACTGCTCGATTTTGATATGAATGCTTCACTTAAAACTTTGGCAAGTGAATATGGCGACCGATTGAAGTATGTTTCGGGCAGTGTAAAAGACCGTTTAGCTGTAAGCTCCCTACTGATACGTCCTGATGGGATTATCGCCTGGGCTTCTTCTGACAACAACCCGGATTGCAACGAACTCCAAAAAGCTATCGTTCGCTGGTTTGTTCGCAATTCAGGGATTGAACATTAAAAAAAGCTGAACCAAATAAATTTTCACGCCTGTCATTGTCCGATCCAAATATCAGTATGTCCGCTTTAACTTTAAACAGCTCTGACGATGCCCGCTTTCCATGCATTTTTGAATCATAAATCATTATAACACACAAGATCATGAACTCAAAAACAACGAAAGCAATTTATTGGACAGGCGCATCATTAATG
>NZ_JBFUKF010000396.1:0-4564 GCF_056400985.1 Mucilaginibacter sp. P4_G9
TTGATAATCTGCTCATAACTTGGTCTTTAAAAGAGCATAAGTATTGAACTTTTTGCTGTCTTAATTTTTCGCTCTGTACTCAAATGAAACAATATTTCTAAAATTAATTGTTTATTTATAAAACTAAGTGTTATTTCGATAATAATTATAAACAATGATTCTTTCTGTCTTTTTGAACTTTGTTTAATGGA
Source organism: Mucilaginibacter sp. P4_G9 (assembly GCF_056400985.1). Taxonomy (NCBI): domain Bacteria; kingdom Pseudomonadati; phylum Bacteroidota; class Sphingobacteriia; order Sphingobacteriales; family Sphingobacteriaceae; genus Mucilaginibacter; species Mucilaginibacter sp. P4_G9. Next base: position 192 of record NZ_JBFUKF010000396.1, read on the forward strand.
TTTGAAAGACTGGAGATAATACAAACGGTTTAATTTCAGTAATACACCTTCAGGTTAGCCAACACCAGGCTACTTGTTATTTATTCTTATTAATAAATCGTTGAGATAAATGTGATGAAGAGATTTTGGTTGTTGGTATTGCTCCAGGTTTTTATTTTGATAAGCTACGGGCAGGCGCCCATAAAGAATAAAGTTCTGAAGTATTCACTAAAAGATGGTCTTTCTTTTGGTATCGTAAATAGTATTACCCAGGACGAAAAGGGTTTTATCTGGTTTGCCACAAATGACGGATTAAACCGGTTTGATGGCTCTACTTTTAAAGTATTCAAGGCAAAGCAAGGCGATTCTACCGCACTGTCAAGTAACTATGTTCAGAAAATATTTTCAGATCACGCCGGTTATATCTGGGTATCATCACGGGATGGCTTAAGCAAGCTGGATACAAGAAACGAAAGGTTTTATCATTACAGGTTTACATCCAACCGCACAAAAAAAAACGATGTGAACGATATCATACAGAGCAAAAATGGTAATTTTTGGATTTCCTCGTATGGTTTGGGTATTACTTATTTTAAAACAAAGTCCGACGCTTTTATTAGCTATAACCGGGCAAAGCTGCCGCAATTATCCAGTGACAGGATAGTTTCTATGCTGGAAGATTCGCAGGGACTGCTTTGGTTAGGAACCCAGGATGCCGGAATTAATGTATTTCATCAGAAAAATGGAATTATCACAGATAAAATTGATATCTCTTCGCAGCTCCGCGATTTCCCCCCGGGAAGGATTAATGATATTTTTGAAGATCATCTTCACAATATTTGGATAGCAACCGGTAACGGCCTGATTCATTATAATCGGAATTTAAATAAGTTCATACGGTACCAAACCAGTCAAAAGAATATTAAAAGCAATAGATATATCTCGCTAATTGAAGATAAAGATAAAAACCTGCTTATCGGGCTCCAGGATGGTGGGCTGTATAAATTGCCATTGCAATCCGTTACCGATTCCGGTTTAAAAAACTTTTTACTTACACCTGTCACCGGTGATGATGGTTATAATATCACGCAAAGATCAGTACAAACCCTATATGTTGACCGCGACCAGAATATTTGGGTTGGTACATATGGGGAGGGGATTTATATGATTAGCAGTATTAGAGAGAAATTTACGAAGATCCAAAAAAACAGATCTGATACTGTTGGTAAAAGCTTAATCAGATTTTATGGGATGTGCCAGGATGCAAACGGGTCGTTATGGTTTGGAACAGATGGCGATGGTATCTTTAAAGCTTTGCCAGATGGAAGTATTGCAAAACATTATTACGCAGATGGACGCCCGGGGAGCCTAACAGATAATGCTGTTTTATCCGGCTATCTTGACCGTGAAAATAATTTATGGTTTGGTACATATTCCAAAGGGCTCTTTCGCTACGACAGAAAAGCGGATTTATTTGTCAATTATAATCATAGCGCCGGCGACAGTAAAACTATCGGCGGGAACGATGTTCGGGTTATTTATCAAGATAGCCATAAGAATTTATGGGTTGGTACTAATGGAGGTGGGCTTAGTCTTTTCAATCCGGATACAAAGAGCTTTACAAATTATAATCCAGGAAACAGCGCACTTAGTTCCTATGATGTAAGGGCAATAATTGAAGACGATAAAGGAAACTTATTTATAGGAACTTATGGTGGTGGATTAGACTATTTGGAGGTTCAGAGTAAAAAGATCCGACGATTTTTTAATTCCGCAGAAGAAAAGGTATACATGCCAAGTGAGGTTATTTTTTCATTATATCTGGATAATAAATATAGGCTTTGGATAGGTACGGAAGGTGATGGTCTTGTTATCTATAACTTTCACAATCGTACATTTAAGCAGTATAATGAAAGGAACAAACTGGCAAATAATACAATTTACGCCATTAAAAAGGCCGGCGATAATTCGGTATGGTTGAGTACAAATAACGGCATATCCAACATTGACCCAACAGCAGGCAAAGTATCGAATTTTGATCAATCAGATGGCTTACAGGCCGGACAGTTCAATGTCGGGTCTGTTATGTATGATAGCCGTAGCAGGCTGATGTATTTTGGAGGCACCGAGGGTCTTAACGTTTTTGAACCAGAGAAAGTAAGCAAAAGCAATTTTAAACCTAAAATTATCATAACGGGCTTACAGATTTTTGGAAAACCGGTTGAAGTGGGCGATCCGGGCGAAAATGGAGCTGTTTTGTCACAAACGATTAATGAAACTAAACAGTTGATTTTGCAACCCGATCAATCGGTGTTCTCCATTCAATATACTTCATTGAACTACGCTTATCCGCAAAAAGGCGCTTTTGCTTATAAAATGGAAGGATTGGACAAATCCTGGAATTTTGTTGGTAACCAACGATCAGCAACATACCGGTACCTGGAACCGGGAGATTATACGTTCCGGGTTAAATGTTCCAATCAGGACGGCATATGGTTTGATGATTTTGCAACATTGCAAGTTAAAATTTTGCCGCCCTGGTATAAAACATGGTGGGCATATCTATGCTATATTGCAGGGGCAGGCCTTATTATCTATAATTACCGGCTTTACCGGGCAAACCAGTCCAGGTTGAAGTACGAAATAAAGGTTACCCAATTATCCGCTGAAAAAGACCGGGAACTGAATGAACGTAAATTGTCTTTTTTTACTAATATTTCCCATGAATTTCGCACACCGTTGACGCTTATTATAAATCCTGTTAAGGAATTATTATATCATGAAAACGAGATTGACACAAGTAGCCTTAATATAGTTTACCGTAATGCTAAAAGATTGTTAAGCCTGGTAGATCAGCTGCTTTTATTTCGTAAGGCCGATTCGGAGGCGGGTGTATTAACTATTTTCCGGCTTAATATCGTTGAATTAAGTAAGGAAGTGTTTTTATGTTTTACCTATCAGGCAAAAGCTAAAGGCTTGTTTTTTGAATTCAATTGCGCAAATGAGCATATTGAAATATTTGCCGACAGGGAAAAGATGGAAATAGTGCTTTTTAACTTGTTGTCAAATGCCATAAAATACACGCCAATCGGTGGAAGTGTAAAAATGGTGATCACGGAACAGGAAACTAACGTGAACATTGAAATTATCGACACTGGCTATGGTATTAAAGAGGGGACGGGCGACAAGCTGTATTCACAGTTTTACCAGGAGGAACATATTAAAAATCCTTCGACCGGCGGTTTTGGTATCGGTTTGTTCCTTGTTAAAAAGTTTGTGGAGGATCATTCCGGAAATATAAATTATGAAAGTGCTGTAGGGGGAGGAACACGATTTACGGTTACCTTATTAAAAGGAAGGGAACACTTAAAGAGCAATATCATTTTCGAGGATGATGAAACCAGTTCCGTTATTTTGCAGGAACTCGTTGAAAGCGAAATTATGGACAATCCGGAAGCAGAAGATGTCAATTTACTTTTTGAAGATGCTGACGTTAATGGCGATTTAAAGTCGATATTAATTATAGATGATAACAAAGATTTAAGAGAATATCTTAAAATGATTTTCAAACAGGATTACAAAGTTTATTCAGCCGATAATGGTAAAGAAGGGCTGTTAATCACCAGGGAGCATTTGCCCGATATCGTGATCAGCGATGTGATGATGGACGGAATGAGCGGTATAGAGCTTTGTGCTGCGATAAGGGAGGATATTAATATCAGTCATATACCGGTTATACTCCTCACTTCAAGCTCATCTCCTGATATAAAATTAAAAGGTATTGAAGGCGGTGCGGATGATTACATCAGTAAACCTTTTGATAAAGAGATTCTTAAAGCCCGTGTAGCAGGTATTTTAAAAAACAAAAATACTTTGCAAAAGTACTTTTATAATGAAATCACGCTTAACTCAAGTAACCAGAAAATACCCGCCGAGTATAAAAACTTTTTAGAAAATTGCATAAAGATTGTTGAGGAAAATATCAAAAACCCCGACTTTGGTATTCAGATCCTGGCGAGGGAATTGGGCATATCAAATTCTACATTGTATAAAAAGGTCAAATTTATTTCGGGCCAGTCAGCCAACGGATTTATAAGATTTATCAGGCTGAGAAAAGCTGCGGAGATATTGATCAATACCAGGCATAATGTCTTCGAAACGACTTATCTTGTTGGAATCAACGACATCAAATATTTCAGGGAACAGTTTAAAAAGCTATTTGGCATAAATCCGTCCCAGTATATTAAAAAGTACCGAAAAGCTTTTTCTGAAGATATGGTACATAATGAATTCAATAATACACTTAAAGATTTGCGGGAAGACTAAGAAGCAATTAATTTGATTTATTAAGTGTTCCATTTGAGCGTAGTGGAACACCCCGAACGCTTTGGAAC
>NZ_JBFUKF010000397.1:0-4549 GCF_056400985.1 Mucilaginibacter sp. P4_G9
AAACGCTGGAGGTATGGCTCCAACTCTGAACAGATAATCAAGTTTATAATATGAGTATGCAGACACGTAATACATTTCTAATTTGTGTTCTACATTAAATATGTCTGTTCCGATAGACTTTAGTAAGGCCTTATAGTTTCTGGTTGTCCTGTGTGGTACTTCAAGAAATACGGACGCAAAAGCACGTACCAAAGTAGTCATATTGATAACTCTGACTTTTTCAACCGTTTCATCAGAATTGTATTGCCTTGATCTCCTCTCATAGTATAATCGTTTTGGACCTTCATATGTAGGAAAATATGTTTCTAGCTTCTTAGGGAAGTCAGCTAAAGCAAATAATTGTTCCTGAGTTACCTCCGTTTGCCTATTTGTTGCTTTAATTATCGAGTTTCGCACGTCAACGTCTTTGGTCGCAACTATGCGCACTGGCACTAAAACATCTGCCGTTAGATGTGCCCTTGATTCGTACAAAACGAAACTAGTTTGACACCCATTTACAACTTGATAATCTTCCAAAACGAAACGATTACCGGTAGGTATTATCCGACGTGCTATGATTGTTACGCCATTGTTTAGTAATGGAAAATAAATCTTAGAGTTCACATCCTCAAGTGTTTCCTTTATCTCTTTATTGACTGCATTCCATTCTTGCCAATGTCTAACATTATCATAAAACAATGATGTGATGACTTCTTCATTGCTGTTTTGAATCAACTTGAGATACTCAATCGAACTCAGCAAGCCTATATAGGCCTGTTCAATATTAGGCAATTCCGGTAAAGCAGTCTTTTGAGGGAAATTAATTTCAGTCGAAATAGCATTCTTAGATTCTCTAAAGAGTTTTTGTATTCGCTCGGCATCTATGAACTCAAACTCAACTCGTCGGAACAATGTTAACGCTCTTAAATCATCTAAAACAGCACCTTTTCGTGCTACCAAGTTGGTGTCATTTACCCATTTCCCGGTAGTTGAATAATACAAATAGCATTGAGGGTTACCCTTTTTAAATTTACCACTCCTATTAAATATTTCACTTACTATCTTGTATTTGGCCTTTAGATACTTGTTTTGTGGTAATGCAGGCTCTGTTGAAAGAAAGTCTATCACTCCGAAACTGAACTGTCCAACTTTAGCGGTCTCAAAACTGCTTGACCGCTCTGCTTGGTTAAAGATTAATGTTACATCGAGATATCCATTTGTTTCTGCAAGATCTTCAATTTCTACATAATCGGTAACTAGGCAGCCATTGACAATGATTGAAATCGTGTCGATTCCTCCGTCCCCCCCAGCACCGATATGTATATCTTCTGAAGAGAATGTTTCAGTGTAGTGGTTAGATGTAACGAGATAACCCGTAAAATGTTCAAATGCGGTTTCTTCTACAAGTGAGGTTAAATCGTTTTGTTTAACAAACTCTTCAAGTAAAGATTTAGTGATGCGATCCATTTATCTAATGTTATAATGAAAAATAATATTTATGCCGAACTTTTGGCATTTAATGCTTTAACACCATTCAATGCGCCTTTAGCGACCTCTTCCTTCATTTCCAGGTATAGTTCATAGAAATATTGAAGGTGTGGGGCTGAATGATTGAAATTCTTAAGGATTTCGTATTTTCGGTCGAGGATTAGCATGTTAGGGTATCCATATCCTTGAATTATCATGTTAAACATTATTACGTAGAGTTCATTCTGAGAAAGTTGAGCCCTTACAATGCTCGCGTAATATTTTCTTCGTTTGTCATCAATTAGTTTTGACTTGTCTATGTACTTATAGATGTGGTAGAGGTTTCTGAAGTAATGATTAAGGAGGGATTCAAATAAATCATAATAATGGGAGTGATAAAAACCTACGATTCTTTCTTTAGCTTCTTCTTTTGATTGTATCGATCGTTTGCCATAGCGGTCACTGGTTTCTTTCTGCTGTTCTTCATTGTATTCAAACTCTATAGGTCCTTCGCAAATGTCTCGTAATAAGTAGAAGGCTTGATTGAATACTCTTTTTCCAACTTCATGAGTAGTATTTGAATTGCCAAATATGTGATTTGTTCGCAGATATTCTAATTGCTCCACTATCTGATTGTAAAGGTTTAAGAGATTGAACAAGGAACTTTCAAATTGGCTAACATTACTTTTATCTTGTTGTTCTTTGAGTTGTGTTTCCGTTCTCTTTTGAGCATTATTATTTTGATATTGTTGAACAAACAGAAAGATGAAAGCACCAAATGTTGCTAAAGAACCTACAGCACTAAGAACATCAACTATATCATGATCTGGCTTTAGAAGTACCATTTATAAACTTTGTTTAAAGGTTTAGTTTCGACGAATTTATCGATTTTATTCATTAGTCGCAAGATACTCTGCGAGCCGCCTGCGAATAGAGGAGAGGATCTTTGTGGAGGTAGCACGAAGTGCGGCCACAAAGAATGCTTCACACAAAAAACTGGCGTTGCGTTTGACTTTTTAGGGCTGTGCCTTGGCCTTTCAAACGCCATGACAGTTGTGAAGTCCTCGACGAGACGCAGGTGAGCAAAAATTATAATGAGCGACTGGCTTTATTAAATCTTGAGCGTTGCAAGTGTCACCTGGTCGAATAGACCAAGTGAAAGCGCAGCATAAGTGAAAGGTATATAAAGACAGAGACAGCTCATGTGATGAACGACTTTGCGCCCTCAAATAGCATGACAGGCAGCATCAGTAAGGTCCGGTAAGATCTGCACATTTTTTTGTGGGTGGTATAATGAGTAAGGGAATGAAATAAAAATGTGCGAATCTTAATAGAGTGGTGGCCTTGATGCGGTGAGATGCAATGTGCTGAAAGCTTATTGCAGCGAAACGAAGCCTGGCGTGATATTGTGCGGTGCTTAAGAGGGAATCACACATATCTTCCTGGTGGGTGAAAGGCCTATGCGCCCTGCCATCAAGCATAGCTATCCTTTCCCTCTTAAACAACTTCTTAGGGAAAAGGATAGCGTAGGCTTGTGGTAAATAAATTAATTTTGCAAATACTTTATGACGGCATCGACGTCATTATAATCACAGACTTCAATTTGCGGATTTCTTCGCTTTAGTTCGCTAAACAATGCTTCACCTGTTATAGATTGGTTTGTTTTAGAAGTCATCTCTATTGCTAATAATTTTTTTAATTGCTCATCTGAATAGGCACCATAAAATTTAATTGCTTTATTCTGGCTTTCATTATTACATTGTGTGATATCCTTTTCCTTCTTTGACATATAATTCCAGATACTATTATCAAGGTTAGCAGGAGTAAGGTTTAATCTCTCAGCAGTTTTCATTAATAAAAGATGAGCATATTCATAAGTAGGTTCATTTAAATTAGTGCAGGCAAGTTTGATAAACGCCTTAATACGAACGTCAATAGCAACAGTATTTTTAAAACCAACCAAAATCTTTAAGTAATCAATCGTCTTTTCTTTAATGCCTTTGACATTGGAAAGTATTATGATGTTTTCGCTTTTAAGAAGCCAATTATAGAACTCATCTTCAGTTTCTATTTTATATTTTAATAATAAATTGACCAGTTGATTGATACGGTCAAGCTTTTGGCCATTCATGTTAATAATATGTGAAAGGTCACTTGTTTGTATAAGATTGTGGAAATCAGAGGTGGTCTTTATATATGCATAATCACGTTTAAAGTTATCCACCCTGGGCTTTACAACAAATTGGTAATTCAGGCCAGCTTGCAATATACCATCGATCAACGTGGCTCCCATATTATTATAAGTCAGATTTCTTGAACTGTCTTGACTTAACGTTACCACATCACCAGCGGTTAAGATATAGGAATCGGAGACATTTAGGAATTTGAAGTCTTGTAACTGATTGATGTAGTTTGTAAGGTCGACAATGTGTTCTTCCATAGTGATTGTGTGAGTATTTAGGTGTTCATACTATAAGTTGTCTAAATATACTAAATCGAAAGACCATTATAGATGTTTCCGAAGGATTGAGTCAAAATAGAGCCATTTATTTATAAACTAAATGATTTAAGTGGATTAATTGCTTAAGATATATCCTTTATAACATCAAATAAAAATCCAACCTTAAGACATAAACATAGCTTATCAACAAAAGAGAGCTAAGACAATCGTAGCCTTATGTCTTACTTTATGGCATCAATTGCATTTACATGCAGACCTTTCAACATATTCTTTAAAACAATAGCTGGAATACAACAAATTAACACCCGAAGAAGAAAGGGTAATACTATACAAAGGTACCGAGCGCCCATATTTCAGGAATATAATTGCCAATTAAAACCGACCGAGATATTTTGTTTTTCCACAAATTGTATTATAGCGCGGTTTCCAGTACTTAATTCCGAGATTCTCATCCAGCTTAAGCTAAATCATTATGCATTCTTCAATAACTGCCGGTGTTAAGTAAAGTAATTTATAATGTTAAATTATTTTATCCAGCAAGTTTTTACACTATGCTTTTTAGGGTTCAATTTTAATTAGCTGTAATCAAGTTCCATAATTTTCTACTTCGTTAAATGGTTTAAAAAGTTATTGCACTAAGTG
>NZ_JBFUKF010000398.1:0-4547 GCF_056400985.1 Mucilaginibacter sp. P4_G9
CCCCCAACCCTCTGAAGGGGGAACTCCAATTAGTGTGGCTGAGCAAATTTTTATACCCCTTCGGGAGAGGCGTGTTAATATTGCCCTGTTGACAAGAGCACCAGTGTACAGGCATTCTCCGTTTCAATCCCCTTTTCGTTGGCCATACGGCGCAGTTCTGAATTTTCGGTACCGGGGTTGAAGATTATACGTTTGGGTTTGGTGTTTAATATATAATCGTAAAGCGGCGGTTGATTTTGGGGGCCTATGTATAAGGTAACTGTGTCAATATCATTATAAATAGTTTCCGCCTTCTCGATAGGTACACCGGCTATTTCACCGGTTTTTATACCTACATTAACTATGGTATGCCCGTTGCCCACCAACCGGTTGGCAGCAAAGTTGGCGTACCTGCTGGTATTGGGTGTTGCCCCTAATATGAGAGTTTTTTTATTCATATTGTTTTGTTGATTTCACCAATTATATATCAGTGAAATCCTAATATTCTGTTTAACAATGCTATTTGACCCGAGTGATATATATGATGCTGAATTAGTCCATTAATCAGTTCTTCATAACTAACACCACTGCCCTCTTCGCGGCTACGCTCGTCTGTTGTTGGCTCATCCCATTGTTCCTGCGGGAAGTTTTGGATAATGCCAATCAAATTTACGTTCACCAGCTTTAAATCTTCAACATAGTTTTGCCATTTTTGTTCGTCGGGAGCACCGGTCTCGGGCCAATCGCCGCTCGTGGGAATACCAGATGGCAAGCCGTTCATCCTGTCCATTACTTCCTCCGTCCAGGCTATCATATGCAAAACAATCTCCGCAATATTGTGTACCGATCCCGGCGGTTTTTCATAAGCGGCTTCGAAACTGATACCTTCAACAATCTCATAAACCGGCGAACCATACCAGGCATCGCCCGATAATATTTTTTGTAATTCGCTACTTAATTTTTCAGAAATGGTCATGCTAATATTTTTAAAGTTGCCAATGCACAATTGATACCATCAATCGCAGCAGAAATAATGCCACCCGCATAACCGGCGCCCTCCCCGCAAGGAAATAATCCCTTTACCTGCGGGTGCTGTAAGGTTTCCTTATCTCTCGGAATTTTTACCGGCGATGACGTACGCGACTCTACCCCAACCAAAATAGCTTCATTAGTATAGTATCCCTTCATTTTTTTGCCAAAAGCCGGCAATGCTTTTTGCAGCCGTTTATGGATCCATCCGGGTAATACTTCTTTGAGTTCGGTGCTCTTAGTGCCAGGCAGATAAGAATTTAGTGGAAGATCATTGGATAACCGACCTTCAACAAAATCAACCATGCGCTGGCCTGGAGCAACCAAATTGCCTCCGCCTGCTTTAAACGCGGCACGTTCCACCGCTTGTTGAAAACCCAGCATTTTAAACGGGTCGCTATCATCCCCTGCAACATCTTCCATATTGATCTGCACCACCGTGCCCGAATTGGCAAAAGGGTTGTTCCGTTTAGATGGGCTCCAGCCGTTCACTACAATTTCGTTTTCCCCGGTTGCACATGGGGCGATGATGCCGCCCGGGCACATGCAAAATGAAAATACTCCCCGGTCATCTACCTGCTCAACCAGGTTATAATAAGATGGTGGCAGATCAGGCCCGCGGTATTCACAGTGATACTGAGCACGATCGATAATTTCCTGCGGATGCTCTATCCTGACACCTAAAGCGAAAGGTTTAGCTTCTATTAATATATTTTGATGATGGAGCATTTCAAACACATCCCTTGCCGAGTGACCGGTTGCCAGGATTACGGCATCTGCGGTCATTTTTTCGCCGGATGCCAGCTTTACACCTTTTATCTTGTTAAACTCTACCAACAGCGCGGTAACTTTTGTATCGAAATAAAATTCACCACCCGCGTTCAATATGGTTTCTCGCATGGCAGTGATGATCTGGGGCAGCTTATTGGTACCGATGTGCGGGCGGGCATCTACTAGTATGTCTTCGTCGGCACCGTGGGCCACAAACATTTTGAGCACCTGGTTCACGTCTCCCCGCTTGGTCGACCGGGTATACAATTTACCATCCGAATAGGTACCTGCCCCGCCCTCACCAAAGCAATAGTTAGACTCCGGATTTATCAAACCTTGTTTATTAATATTGGCCAGATCACGGCGACGTTGTTTAACATCCTTGCCCCGCTCCAAAATAACCGGCTTCAGTCCAGATTCGATACATTGCAACGCAGCAAAAATCCCTGCCGGACCGGCGCCCACAATGATGACCGGCCGGCCAAATTGTACATTGGGGTAATTTACAATATAGCTTTCGGGCTGATATTGCTGATCGATATATACCTGCACCATCATGCGGTAAACCACTTTACGACCGCGCGCATCTATGGACCGTTTTAAAACTTTAACTGCCGATATTTTTTGAGGCTGCATATTTAAAGCCGCTGCCACGAGGCGTTTAATCACCGCTTCGTCTTCATGTTGCCCGGGAGGGCATACTATTTCAATTTCTTTTGTCATACTGGTTGCCGGGTTTTTATCCCGGATTGAGAACAAAGGTAAAGAAAAAAGAGCAAGCAAGGTTTACAAGCAGAGCCTCTGTCTCACAATAACCTAACCTAATCCGCTAATTATAAACCAGATAATAAATTCAAACTGTTCCCGTGTGTAATAATTAAAAGCCCTAAATTTAACCCGATGATCTTCGATTTCAGGTTAAAGGTATTTTATACGGTAGCACAGCGCCTGAGTTTTACCAAGGCGGCTAACGAGCTGTATATTACCCAGCCCGCTGTTACCAAGCACATTAAAGAGCTGGAGCAACAGCTTAATGTACAGCTATTTAAACGCAATGGCAACAACATAGCGCTTACTACGGCGGGCAAGGTGCTATTACAATATGCCGATAAGATCTTCCAGACTTATACCGCCCTTGAAACCGAACTGGCACAGTTAAATAACATTGAAGCCGGCACACTACATATAGGTGCCAGCACTACTGTGGCCCAAACCATATTACCCAAAATACTGGCGTTATTTAAGAAAACCTATCCCGAGATTACCTTCAATTTTATACAGGCTAATACCGATCATATTTCACAAATGATCCTTGACGAAAAATTGGATATAGCGATCATCGAAGGCTCATCCCACTTACCTCAACTGGCCTATTCGCCCTTTGCCAAAGACGAAATAGTGTTGGTTACCAAGGCAAACAATAAGTTATCAAAAAAGCCAGAGATCAGCCCGAAACAATTATTGGAGATCCCACTTGTGCTGCGCGAGGCAGGTTCTGGTACGCTGGATGTTATTTATGATGCACTGGCGGGTGTGAATATCAGCCCTAAAGACCTCAATATCGAGATCCAGCTGGAAAGCAGCATTGCTATAAAACAGTATCTTTTATACTCAGATACAGCTACTTTCCTATCTATTCAGTCGGTAGTAAGTGAGCTGAAATATAATGAGCTTAGCATTATAGCGGTTAAAGGATTGGAGATCTTCCGCACCTTTCAGTTCATCCAGCTACATGGTAAAAACAGCAAACTCGTTGAACTTTTTAAACGTTTTTGCCTGGCCAATTATAACTTAAAGTAATCACGTATTACTTTATATGATTTGTGTGGCGGTTTTTTTGGAGACATCTTTGTGTACCAAAAAAATACAGTTATGGACACAAAAAATCCAACTTTCGTCGAGAAAAATCTAACAAATAATGATATTTATACAGATATCTGTATCATCGGCGCGGGGCCGGTTGGATTGTTCGCAGTTTTTGAGGCGGGGCTGCTAAAAATGCGCTGCCATTTGATTGATGTGCTGCCCCAGGTGGGCGGTCAGCTTTCCGAGATCTACCCGCACAAACCTATTTATGATATTCCCGGCTACCCCGAAGTTACCGCCCAGGAATTAGTGAATAAGTTAATGGCTCAGATTGCTCCCTTCCATCCCACTTTTAGTTTGGGCGAACGGGTAGAAATCCTTAACCGGCACAACGACGGATCATACACCATCCAAACCAATGATAACCCTACCGTTCACTGCCAGGTGGTGGTAATTGCCGGTGGACTTGGCTGCTTTGAGCCACGCAAGCCCGAGATTGACCGCCTTACAGATTTTGAAGGCAGAGGCGTAGCCTATATGGTTAAAAACCCCGAACTGTTCCGCAACCGTAAAGTGGTTTTGGCGGGTGGTGGTGACTCTGCATTGGACTGGGCCATTTTCCTGGCTAATGTTGCTGAAAGGGTTACCCTGGTTCATCGTGGCGATACTTTCCGTGGTGTTCCGGATTCTGCCGAAAAGGTTTTTGAACTGGCTAAGGAAGGCAAGATAGACCTGATCCTGAAATCTAACGTGGTGGCCTTAACCGGCGAAGGGCACTTGCAGGAGATCACCCTGCTGGACAAGAACAACGAGGTGAGCCATATCGCCGCAGATCATTTGATCCCGCTGTTTGGCCTCAGCCCCAAACTGGGACCAATTGCCGACTGGGGTTTAAACATCGACAGATCTGCCATAGTGGTAAACACGTTTGACTACAGCACCAATGTTGACCGCATTTATGC
>NZ_JBFUKF010000399.1:0-4533 GCF_056400985.1 Mucilaginibacter sp. P4_G9
GGTTACATACCTCCCGGCAACATCAACCTTACACTTGTACAGATCACTATAAACCGCGGCGTAAAAGAGGCATTGCGCTTTATCATCGCTTTTTCGTGTGTAGAATTTTTCTTTACCTATTTTATTATGCATGCCGCAAGGTGGCTTTCGGGCCAAATGCACCTGGCTGTTGTTATTGATTGGGTAATGGTTATACTTTTTGGCGTATTAGGCGCTACTACCTGGATCCACCGAAATAAACCACCCCAAACCAGTTATTCTGAACATGCCAGCATCAAATATGGTATCGTGCTTGGTTTTTTAAACCCTATGCAGATACCTTTCTGGATGGTGACAGGTACGTACCTCATTACCCACGAATGGATTCTCGACGGCAGATTAGCCTTAGTGATATTTAGCATTGGTTCTGCAGCGGGTTCTTTTTTATGCTTGTTTTTGTATGCGGAGTTTGCCAGGTATATACAAAGTAAATTTGCCTTAAGTACCCGGTTGATTAATACCAGTATAGCAATTTTGTTTTTCTCCTTCGCCGCTTACCATGTTGTAAAGCAAGTGTATTTATCGTTTTTTAAGCACTGAGCTTCAAATGTGCAGATATGCAGATTACAGATGTGCAGATGATTTTAACGTAATTCAAAAGTTAATAATTACAATTAGCTATCAAACGAATACAATAACAAAGGGCCTCAAAAATTTGGGCCCTTTATTAATATCTGTGTATATACAACAGGTTGGCAAAAATCAAATAATCTAAAATAAAAACACTTCAAATCTGCATATCTGAAATTTGAAATCTGCACATCTAAACTACGCTATCGCCAGCTTATTTTCTTTGTAATATCCCGCTTTGAGTTTTTCGCCCATTTCGGTGTAGGCATCAAGGGTGCGCTGTACATCGGCTAAGGTGTGGCTGGCGGTTGGTATCAGGCGCAACAATATTAATCCTTTAGGGATAACCGGGTAGATTACTATTGAACAAAAAATACCATAATTCTCGCGCAGGTCGCGGGTTAAGGCGGTGGCCTCGTAAAGGTCGCCCTCTAAAAATACAGGAGTAACCATAGTATTGGTAACACCCAGGTTAAAACCACGTTCTTTCAACCCGTTTTGCAGGGTCGACGAGATCTCCCACAGTTTTTCGCGTAGTTGCGGTTGTGAGGTTAGCAGCTCGAAACGTTTTTTTAATCCTAAAACCATCGGCATAGGTAACGCTTTAGCAAATGTTTGCGAACGCATGTTATACCGCAAAAAATGAACTATCTCTTCATCGGCTGCAACAAAAGCACCAATGCCTGCCATTGATTTGGCAAATGTGGCAAAGTATACATCTACCCCATCAATACAATCCTGCTCTTCGTGCGTGCCAGCGCCGGTTTTACCCATGGTACCAAAACCATGTGCATCATCAACCAGCAAGCGGAAATTGAATTTCTTTTTTAATTCAATAACCTCTTTCAGCTTACCCTGCGCTCCCGACATACCAAAAACACCTTCGGTAATCAGCAGAATACCGCCGCCGGTTTGTTCGGTTAATTTTGTTGCACGTTCCAGTTGCTTTTCGCAGCTTTCAATATCATTGTGCTGGTAAACAAAACGCTTACCCATATGCAGGCGCACACCATCAATGATACACGCATGCGATTCGGCATCGTAAACAATTACATCATTCCGGTCAACCAGTGAATCTATAATGGATACCATACCCTGGTAACCGTAGTTAAGTAAAAACGCGGCTTGCTTACCCACAAATTTGGCAAGGTTATTTTCCAGCTCTTCGTGGTGAATCGAGTTACCCGACATCATACGCGCGCCCATAGGGTAGGCCATACCATAGTCGGCAGCGGCTTTAGCATCAGCTTCCCTTACTTCGGGATGATTGGCTAAACCCAGGTAATTATTAAGGCTCCAAACCAAATGTTCCTTGCCATTGAACTGCATGTGCGGCCCAATTTCCCCTTCCAGTTTAGGAAATGAAAAATAACCATGTGACCATTTTTGGTGCTGCCCTAAAGGCCCACCTAAGCTTTTTGTTATTTTATCAAATAAATCCAAAATAATTTACCTTTAAAATTAGTGAATAATTGCAAATATAGCCGTAAATACGGCTCATTCCAATAGCTATAACTTTTTAGAATAGGTTATAACTTTGTTATGATAAAGGATTTTTGGACAAAGGACAAAAGATTTTTTTTAGCAGTTAAACAAAAACAGGAAAGTGACCTTTGTTTCGATCGCTTTCCTGTTTGTTATTGTTGTGGGTTCTATTTTAAGTCCTTTATCCTTTGTCCAAAAGTCTTTTATCCTCAATCCGCGTTATCATGCAAAAACGAGTTGTTCTTGCGGATCTCGGTATTACCTTCGTTATCGGGCATCAGGCTAAACCTGGAGATCTGGCTTTCGTCAGACTGCGGTGTATCCTGCAGGGCTATTTCCTTGCGTTTATAGGCAGGTACATTTTCCAGCTCCTGGATGTTACCTGTACGCAGTTTCATGCTCAGGTCTTTTAAGCGCATAATCCGCTCGCGCGATTTTTTTAGCTGCTCCTCTATAGATTCATTTGTTTTATGATCATCAGCGCCGGCGGCATGGGTCGGCTCCGGTTCTGGTACAGGCTCTGGTTTGCGTTCTTCCTTTACCGGTGCATATGATTCGGGCTCGGCCATTTTGAAGGTAAAACCAGCCATATCCGCTTCGCTTTCTTCATCCTCGTGATCATCTTCGGCAAGATTATATTTCACTACAGATTCCTGCTTTTCTTCCGGGCGGGCAAAAATATCAAACAAACCGGTTTGCTTTGKCTCTTCTTTATGGTGTTTAATATAAGGCTCGGCAGTAGCATTGRCTTTAACCGGGTTTATGAACTCATTAACAGGTTTTACCAAAGGCGCATTTTCCGGAACCAGCATCGATACTATCTTTTTGTTGCTGTGTTCTTTTTCACGCTCATCCTTAGTTTGAAAACCGGTTGCTATAATGGTTACCGATAGTTTATCTTCCAGGTTTTCGTCAACACAATTACCCCATATCAGGTCGGCAGCCAAACCGGCTTCTTCCTGTATATAATCGGTAATAATACTTACCTCATCCATGGTAACTTCTTTAAGACCCGAGCTGATATTGAGCAGGATATAACGTGCACCTTCAATCTCATTATCTTTCAATAAAGGGGATGATAAAGCGCCTTCAACCGCTTTCAGCGCGCGGCCTTCACCTTCGGCTGTGCAGCTGCCCATTATACACACACCGCTGTCTTTCATTACGGTTCGCACATCCTTAAAGTCAACGTTGATATAGCCTGGTAAGGTTATAATTTCTGCAATACCTTTAGCGGCTGTGGTTAATATGTCGTCGGCCTGGCCAAAGGCCGAGCTCATGGTTAGGTTACCAAATATCTGGCGCAGCCTATCGTTTGATATCACCAGGAACGAATCAACATATTTCCTTAACTCTTCCATCCCGGCATCGGCCTGCATTTTGCGGCGTTTACCTTCAAAAGAGAATGGCGTGGTTATAATACCCACCGTTAGTATATCCATTTCGCGGGCAGCCTTGGCTATAATAGGGCTTGCACCGGTACCGGTGCCACCACCCATACCTGCAGTAATAAACAGCATTTTGGTATTTACACCCAACATCTGTTTAATATCGTCGATATTTTCAATAGCTGAATTTTTTCCAACTTCGGGTATCGAGCCGGCTCCCATTCCTTCTGTAAGGCTGGCACCTAATTGTACCTTGTTTGGTATCGGACTAAGCTCCAATGCCTGGGCATCGGTGTTGCAAATAATAAAGTCAACACCGGTAATTCCCTGCCGGTACATATGGTTCACCGCGTTACCACCGCCACCGCCAACACCAATTACCTTGATGATTGACGATTTTTCTTTTAACATCTCAAACTGCATAATCTTCGTTTTCAGCTATATGTGATTCAACCAATATTTAGATTTTACCATCGTAATAATAGGACTTTTTCAACAAGAGTTTTCCACAAATGTCTATAATGTGGAAAAACTTAACTATTGTGTATAATTATTTCAAAAAGTCCTCGTCGTTTATATCATCTTTAATAAATGTGATACTTTTTTTCAGTAACCTGTCAAACAAGCCGCCTTCTTTACCTTTAGTTTCAAACTTAGGCTTAAGCGCTTTTTCTGCAGGAATATCCACATTCATGTACTCTGTTTTCTGTATTCCTTTTATCAGCAGGCCTATACCTGTAGCAAACGTTGGGCTTTGCAGCTCCTCGTATATGTTTTTAGGCAACACTTCATTTTTGGCCAGGTGCTCTGTTGGGTACCCAACACGGCAATCCAAACCGGTAACAAACTCCACCAGCTGGCGTAAGTGTTTCAGCTGTGCGCCCCCACCTGTTATTACAATACCGGCAATCAATTTTTTCTCGTAGCCAGATGATTTAATCTCGTAATATACATGCTCAACAATCTCTTCCATACGGGCCTGGATAACATAGGCCAGGTTTTTAACGCTAATCTCCTTTGGTTCGCGGCCGCGTAAACCAGGTACACAAAC
>NZ_JBFUKF010000400.1:0-4515 GCF_056400985.1 Mucilaginibacter sp. P4_G9
GCATATATAAAATCAACTATGCTAAAAAGAGGGTAAAGAAATATAATAGTCCAAACAATATTATTGGTTTGATACCAGGCTTTTTTTGAGGTCTCTTTTATTAATTCTTCTTTTGTAATTTGAACAAACATTATTCGTTATCTTGAAATTATAAATTAAGGCCTATGCTGGTTGACTGTTTTAAACAAAATAGGTGGAAGAACAAAACAATATGTTTTACGAACATGTTAAGGTTTTTGTTAATATTATTATTTATTACAACAGGTTGCCCAGTTACAAAAAGCAGTCCAAAAAACGGCGGCTTGCGCGCGCTGGCCTTTAAACGAGCATATACCCTAAATAATGGTATCAGTTTTTCATGGCTGGAGCAAACCTGGAATAAAAACATACCGGGGCAGGGGGCTATTAAAGATGCCGATTTTTTGCTGTTAAAAAAGCTTGGTTTCAGGAGCATAAGGTTACCTGTAGCATTTACATTCTTCGAATCAGAACGCGTATCGTCTGAGCAAATACAGGGATACATTGATAAAGTAATTAAGCAATGTCATAGATACGGATTTAAATTGGTATTGGATTACCATTACGGGAAATTAATAGATACCAATTACAATACCGAAACTCCTAAAATCATCGGTTTATGGCAAAAAATGGCTAAAAGGTATAAATATGCAAGTGCCGATGATGTTTTTTTTGAGTTGTATAACGAGCCGCCCCATATGAACCCCAATGTGTGGAAAGACGCAATATATAATATAGTAACTGCCGTACGCAAAGTTGATAAAACACGCACATTTATTATCGGAGCATCAAACTATAACAGCATATATGAGCTGAGCCGGTTTGTAAGACTTGCTGATGAGAACATTATTTATACATTTCACTTTTATGAACCTTTCTTTTTTACCCACCAGGGTGCAGCGTGGGTAGGCAACCAGGTTGCAACAACCGGGGTATCATTTCCTTATAGTGCGGAAAATTTTCCAGTGCTTAACCCGAAGGCTAAGGGCACAAGCGGCGAAATTAACTATGAATTGTATAAGCGCGATGGCAACGAACAGTCGGTAAACGATAAACTGCAGATAGTAAAGACCTGGGCTGTTAAGTATGATGTGCCGGTTATATGCGGCGAATATGGCGCCTATAATAAATATGCTGATATTGATAGCCGCTGCAGGTATATTAAGGCTGTAAGAACAGCGTTAAAAAAACTTCATATACCGGGTATGCTTTGGGATTATAACGACACGTTTTCTATATTTACAGGCAAGC
Organism: Mucilaginibacter sp. P4_G9; assembly: GCF_056400985.1. Lineage (NCBI taxonomy): Bacteria > Pseudomonadati > Bacteroidota > Sphingobacteriia > Sphingobacteriales > Sphingobacteriaceae > Mucilaginibacter > Mucilaginibacter sp. P4_G9. The sequence continues at coordinate 1,270 of NZ_JBFUKF010000400.1, forward strand.
CATCAATGGATAATTTACCGGCCTGTATGAAAGACGCAATAGGTTATAAAGCCTTAAAATGATGTAACATTATTGTGCTTTAAATGTTACCTTTGAAGATTAATAATTTGTTATGGAATTTTTTGTAGAAAAGCGCAGGGAAGTAATGAGCCACATTGAAAAATTCATGCTCGAAAAGATGTATGATTTTTTAAAACCTGTTGACACGATATGGCAGCCATCAGATTTTTTGCCTGATTCTTCAAGAGATACTTTTTTTAACGAGATTAAAGAATTACAGGAAAGCGCCCAGGGACTTAGCTATGATTTGATAGCGGTTTTAGTTGGTGATACAATTACCGAAGAAGCACTGCCAACTTATGAATCATGGCTTACCATGGTTGATGGGGTATCAAAAGATGAAGCTGGCGGCTGGATGAAATGGACCCGCCACTGGACCGCCGAAGAGAACCGCCACGGCGATCTGCTAAACAAATACCTTTATCTTTCTGGTCGTGTTAATATGCGTATGATGGAGGTATCAACCCAGTATTTAATTGCCGATGGCTTTGATATTGGTACCGGAACCGATCCTTACCGCAACTTTATATACACCTCTTTCCAGGAACTGGCAACAAACGTATCGCACAGACGCGTAGCATCGCAGGCTAAAAAAGATGGTGATACCCTGCTATCAAAAATGTGTGGTGTAATTGCCGGTGATGAGGCCCGCCACGCTAAAGCGTACAAATACTTTATTGAAAAGATATTTGAAGTTGATCCTAATGAGGCTATGATAGCCTTTGAGGATATGATGCGTAAAAAAATTGTAATGCCGGCCCATTTCCTGCGCGAAGTTGGTTTAAAAATAGGCCAAACCTTTGGCCACTTTACCGATGCTGCCCAGCGTTTGGGTATCTACACAGCTATCGACTATGTGGATATACTGAAAGAATTGATAGAAGACTGGCATATTGAAAGTGTTACCGACCTTAATGAAAGCGGCGAAAAGGCCCGTGATTATATCATGAACCTGCCCGGCCGCCTGATACGTGTAGCCGACCGTATGAAAAACCCGATGCTTGAATATAAATTTAGCTGGATAAACGGGTAAGGTTCATTAAAAGATATTTAAGGAGAGACGCATGGAAATGCGTCTTTTTTTTGCTATTCTAATTCGAACGGTATAGTAACTCAGACTCCTCTACCAGAGAACCGAGGAGATGGAAATCATTTGAGATAGTTAGTGTAATGGGGCTGGTTAAGGGAATTCAAGGATGTCTGTTCTAAAAAGATTTGTTGAATACGATTATCTTTGAATAATTTCGAAATCAATGGCTGATAAAAAGACTGAACAAGAGGCTAGGCAACAACTACCAGATCCTACTTATTATGACAAGCAGTATATAGATATCCATGTGCCTCGAAAGAATGGAATGTATGAAGTAGTGACATTTGCTAAATCAGAAAAGGATGGTCAAACAATATGGCTGGCGTTGCCATACGCGAGATAGCAACAGCAGGTAATAAATATTGTGCATAAGAGATTTTATGCTAAGCCAAAAAAATAGTTGAGCTTTTAGCCTTCCCGCACCAGGTCGGTACCCCGGCTGCCTGCAACATCGGCAAACAATCTGTTCAGGATTGATTCAATTGTCAGCGAGTTTACATCATCTACATAATGCTCATTTCGGGTTATCCAAAGTTCGTTGCCATTAATGTGCAGGCTGAACAAAACACCTTCGTACAAATCCGGCTGACTTATTTCAAGAACATCATCCTTCCCGCTTATGGTAAAGTTAATATCACTATGCCGGCACTCATGAAAAAGTGGGTTTAGCTTATGCTGCAGGATATTAAATAACTCATGAATATGAATGGGCGAGTGGAGTGTTATAATTTTCATGATAATACATTTGCAATGTTTAATATTACAAAGCAAATTTGTTATTGTTTGAGCCCCACCCAACCCTCCCCAATGGAGAGGGCTTTAAAATGCCATTATGAAGGTATATCGGGGCAATTGTTAATAAATATCAATCTAAAAAAACAACAAGTCTCCCCCTTCAGGGGGAGATTTAGAGGGGGCTTATATGAACTACAAATTACTTGGCCGCTCGGGCCTTAAAGTTTCTGAACTATGCCTGGGTACCATGGGTTTTGGCACCGAAGCAGGCTGGGGTGCCGATGCGGCAACCAGTTTTGCTATTATGGACGCCTACGCCAATGCCGGCGGCAACTTCCTGGATACCGCCAATATTTACAAACTGGGCACCAGCGAAAAGATCATTGGCGATTATATTGGTAACCATGACCGTGATTATTTTGTGCTGGCTACCAAATACACGTTAAAGGATAACATAAGCAACCCTAATGCATCGGGTAACAGCCGTAAAAACATGATGCGTAGCGTTGAGGAAAGCCTGAAGCGCCKGAAAACCGATTTTATTGATGTTTTGTACCTGCATATCTGGGATAATATTACCCCGGTTGATGAAGTACTGCGCGCTATGGACGACCTGATTAAGCAAGGCAAAATAACTTATGCTGCCATAAGCGATACACCCGCCTGGGTGGTAGCCAAAGGGAACACCATGGCCGAACTGATGGGCTGGAGCCAGTTTATTGCCTTACAGGTAGAGTACAGCCTGCTGGCCCGTACCGCCGAGCGTGAACTGATACCAATGGCCAAACATTTTGGGATGACGGTTACACCATGGGCCCCGCTTGCAGGAGGCGCGCTTACCGGTAAATATTTAAAAGGTGATAAAGGACGTATAAAACCCGAAAGCAACCGCCTGAATGCCCGTGCGGAAAAGATTACAAAAGTAGTGATGGAAGTAGCCGCCGAACTTGGTGTATCCGAAAGCCATGTGGCGCTAAACTGGACCCGCCAGCAATATTTTTCGTGTATCCCGATTGTGGGCGCTACCAAAGTAGATCAGCTGCTGGATAATTTAAAAACCGTTGATGTTACTTTAAAAGCCGATCAGATGAAACGGCTGAGCGATGCCAGTGCTATTGAATTAGGTTTTCCCGGCGATTTTTTTAACGAGGAAGCTGTTAAGAATAATAGCTTTGGCGGATTTTATGATAGGGTGGAGAGGAGGTAGCTTCACTCACAATTTACCGGATGCCTTCGGAGTTAGTCGTCTTTGTTTCATGCCGCACATGGTGTTCATGGCGACTACCTTCATAATCCTCCTTTTTGTGAAGCTTTTCCCTTTTACGGTTACGGCTAAAATACCGTCTTACCCGGCGGAAAAT
>NZ_JBFUKF010000401.1:0-4497 GCF_056400985.1 Mucilaginibacter sp. P4_G9
ACGCTGCGCAGGTGGCTGATACATCACCTCAAATTGCTTGATAGATTTTGCACCCTGGCGGTTTGAAGTACCCACACAGTCGCTGCCGGTATCACCACCACCAATTACTACCACATCTTTACCGGTAGCCAAAATATCATCGGCATCTACACTAATATTGCTTACGCGTTTGTTTTGCTGTTTCAAAAAGTCCATAGCAAAATGGATTCCTTTTAATTCCCTGCCAGGGATCGTGAGGTTACGTGGTACAGTTGAACCACCAGCCAATACCACGGCATCGTTATTGCGTAACAGTTCGTCGGCTGCTACATTTACACCCACCTCGCTATTAAGTTTAAACACAATACCGTCTTTCTCCATTACCTCGATACGGCGTTCTACAACATTTTTCTCCAGCTTAAAGTCTGGAATACCGTAACGTAATAAACCGCCTGGTTTATCATCACGCTCATAAACAGTTACTGCATGACCGGCTTTCACCAATTGTGCTGCTGCTGCCAATCCTGCCGGACCAGAGCCAATAACGGCTACTTTTTTACCAGATTTAACTAAAGGTGCGGTTGGCTTAACCAGGTTTTTTTGGTAAGCTATCTCGATGATATGCTTCTCAATTTCCTCAATTGCTACAGCCGGTTTGTTAATACCTAAAACACAGGCAGATTCGCAAGGTGCAGGGCATATACGTCCTGTAAATTCAGGAAAATTATTAGTTGATGATAAAATATGGTAAGCCTCTTCCCAGTTTTTACGATACACGGCATCGTTAAACTCTGGAATAATATTACCCAGCGGACATCCCGAATGACAAAAAGGGATCCCGCAATTCATACACCTGGCCGATTGCTGATTTAGCTTTTCGTCGGTATACAAATTAACAAACTCATTATAGTTTTTTACGCGTTCAGTAGCGGAAACCTTGGTTGGTAATTCCCTGTTAAACTCCTGAAATCCTGTTGGTTTTCCCATTGAAATTTAGCCTATTGTTTGATATTGTAATTTCTCTAATACTTTTTTATACTCTTTTGGATACACCTTCACAAATTGGGTTGATGCCTCATTCCAGTTGTCTAATATCTGCTGGGCAAGCTTGCTGCCTGTTAAGCTGATATGCTTGCGCAATAAAGCCAGTATCTGCTCTTCATCCTGTAATGATAAAGGATCAAGATCCACCATCTCGGTATTACAGTTTTCGGCGAAGCTGTTATCGGGGTTAAATACCCACGCTAAACCACCACTCATACCTGCTGCAAAATTGCGCCCGGTTTTACCCAGGATAAGCGCACGGCCAGCCGTCATGTATTCGCAACCATGATCGCCAATACCTTCAACAACTGTTGTTGCGCCGGAGTTACGCACTGCGAAACGCTCGCCTGCCATGCCACCTACAAATACTTCACCTGATGTAGCACCGTAAAGTGCAACGTTACCAATGATGATATTATCCTCGGGAACAAATGTTGCGTTTGCTGCCGGATAAATGGCCAGCTGCGCTCCGCATAAACCTTTACCTACATAGTCATTGGCTTCGCCTTCAAGCTCAAAGGAAATCCCTTTGGTTGCAAACGCGCCAAAGCTTTGTCCAGCCGAACCTTTGAATTTATAGTTGATGGTATTGTCGGGCAATCCTGCCGAGCCATATTTTTTAGAGATCTCGTTTGATAAAAGCGTGCCGACAGTACGGTTAACGTTGATTACATCGAATGATGCAAATACAGGCGTTTTATCTTCAAGCGCGATTTTTGCAGTCTCTAACAATTGCCAGTCAAGTATTTCGCTCATACCATGATCCTGCTGCTCACTGTTATACAGTGTCATTCCCTTGGTATTGGTTACCGGATGCAATATGCCGCTCAGATCTATCTTTTTAGCTTTCCAGCTATCCAGGTGATCTTTCACTTTCAGGAACTGAACACGGCCAACCATCTCATTAATAGTACGGAAACCAAGTTCAGCCATAATCTCCCGAAGTTCTTCGGCCATAAAGCGGAACAGGTTAACCACATGCTCGGGTTTGCCACTGAATAGTTTCCTCAATTCAGGATCCTGTGTAGCAACACCTACAGGGCAGGTATTTAAGTGACACTTGCGCATCATGATACAGCCACCGGCTACAAGCGCAGCAGTAGCAACACCCCACTCTTCGGCGCCCATTAAACAGGCTATAGCCAAATCGCGGCCCGTTTTTAACTGGCCATCTGTTTGTAACACTACACGGCTACGCAGTTTGTTACGTACCAGTGTTTGGTGAGCCTCGGTTAAACCAAGCTCCCACGGTAAGCCTGCATGTTTTACAGAGCTTATTGGCGATGCTCCTGTACCACCATCGTACCCTGCAATCAGGATCACATCGGCATGTGCTTTGGCAACACCGGCAGCAATAGTACCAACACCGGCTTTTGATACCAGCTTCACGTTAATACGCGCGGCACGGTTTGCATTCTTAAGATCGAATATCAGTTGGGCCAGATCCTCGATAGAGTAAATATCGTGGTGTGGCGGCGGCGAAATCAAGCCAACTCCTGGTGTGGAGTGACGTGTTTTAGCAATCCAATCATCAACTTTATGACCCGGCAGCTGTCCGCCTTCACCTGGTTTTGCACCTTGCGCCATTTTAATCTGCAGCTCATCGGCATTGGTAAGGTAATTTGAAGTTACCCCAAAACGGGCCGATGCCACTTGCTTAATAGCCGAACGCATAGAGTCGCCGCTGGCCATTTTTTCGTAACGCATTTCATCCTCACCGCCTTCGCCGGTATTGCTTTTACCACCTATGCGGTTCATAGCAATAGCCATAGTACTGTGTGCCTCGTGAGATATAGAGCCGAATGACATGGCGCCTGTTGCAAAGCGCTTCATGATGTTTCCGGCAGGTTCAACCTCATCAATAGAGATAGCTTCACGGTGATGGGCAAAATCAAGCAAACCACGTATAGTGAAATGCTTTTCTGTTTGCTCGTTAATTACCTTAGCATAGTTTTTATATACCGAGTAATCATTACTACGGGTAGCATGTTGTAATAAATGCACGGTAGTTGGGTTAAATAAGTGAGCCTCGCCCCTGCGTTTCCATTGGTAAATACCACCTTCTGGCAGTAAGTTATCAGCAGTTTTAGCATTAAAACCAATGCGGTGTTTACAAAGTGCTTCGCGCGCTATTTCATCCAAACCTAAACCACCTATACGTGTAACGGCTCCGCAGAAATAGCGATCAACAACACTTTTGTTTAAACCTAATATTTCAAATACCTGTGAACCATGGTATGATTGCAGTGTAGAGATCCCCATTTTGGAGAAGATCTTCAGCAAACCATCATTTACAGATTTTACATAGTTTTTTTGTAATGTTTTAATATCAAGGCTGGTTTCTAAACTGCCGTTGTTTTTAACAGTTTCGATTGTAGCCAAAGCCAGGTATGGGTTGATTGCTGTTGCCCCGAAAGCCAACAAACAGGCAAAATGATGTACTTCCCATGCATCTCCTGTTTCAACCACTAATCCTACCGCACCACGGCGGCCTTTTTTGATGAGGTGGTGATGTACGGCGGATACCGCCAGCAAAGTAGGAATTGGAGCATGTTCGGAATCAACAGCACGATCCGACAGGATCAATACCTCAAATCCATCATCAACTGCATCTTCGGCGTAGCGACAAAGCCTTGCAATTCCTTTTTCTAATGAACCAGGCATGCCATCGGCCACAAAATAAGTTTGCAGTGTTTTAGCGTGGAAAAGACCTGTATCAATACTGCGCAGTTTTTCTAACTGGTGATTTTTTAATATCGGGTGTTTTAAAACCACGCAATGGCAATGCATTTTATCTTCATCAAGCAAATTGCCGTTGTTACCAATAAAGGTAGCAAGGCTCATTACCAAACGCTCACGGATAGGATCGATAGGCGGGTTGGTAACCTGGGCAAAAAATTGCTTAAAGTAGCTTGACAAATGCTGCGGCTTATCAGATAAGATGGCCAAAGGCACATCAGTACCCATTGAGCCAACAGGCTCTTTACCATCAACAGCCATAGGCTTTATAATGGTATCAATATCCTCGCGGCTATAACCAAATACCTGCTGGTAACGGAATACAGATGCTTCTGAAAGCTGGGCGAATGCCAAACGTGGTTCGGTAAGCTCGCTCAGGTTTATTTTATAATTCTCCAACCAGCGGCCATAAGGCTGCCTGGAAGTGATCTGTTTCTTTATTTCATCATCAGTAATGATCCTGCCTTTTTCGGTATCTATCAGCAGCATTTTACCGGGTTGCAAACGGCCTTTACGTAAAACGGTGCTTTCATCAATAGTTAAAGTACCCGCTTCTGATGCAGCTATAACGCGGCCATCGTTGGTGATCACATAACGTAAAGGGCGAAGACCATTCCTATCTAACAAGGCGCCTACCAGTTTACCATCGGTAAAAGTAATAGCGGCCGGGCCATCCCAGGGCTCCATTAAAGTTGCATGATACTCGTAAAATGCCTTTTTTACCGGATCCATATG
>NZ_JBFUKF010000402.1:0-4488 GCF_056400985.1 Mucilaginibacter sp. P4_G9
CTCTAAAACCCACATGACAGCACAAGAATATTTAGTAAATTGGACTCAGCTAGGAGAACAGGTTTCGCCTATATCTCTTTACCAGCTTCGGAACTTAAACCTTCAGCATTCTACAATTTCCTATTTAGAAGTTGGATTACCAAATGATGCCGCTCCCTACATATCCTTTGTGAATGATAGCGATAACCTTTATGAAGGTATAGCTAAGCTAGAAGATATATATGATCTTGATCTTGAACCTGATAAATACGTTGTTATAGGTTCAGATGGCAGTGGGAGTCCTATTGCTATTAACGTACAAAACAACGATGCAATTGAGTGGTTGGATCATGAGGATTACTTTGCATCAACCTATTGTAACAAGTCACTTGAGTGCTTACTTATATTCCTAATAATTTATCGAGACTTTGTAAAAGATGTAATCGAGAATAACGGTGAAGATGCTTTTTTAAATGCCAAGTTTACGGATGAACAGTATGACACAATGAAGCGGGCCATGTTTATGATTGATCCGGTTGCCGTTCAAGAACAAGGCTTCTGGAAAGATGAGCTAATGATGCTACTCGCAAATCGAGATTATTATAAAGCTAACCCTTAGATATACTTCCTGCTTCCTCGATAAAGGTCCTCCCCTCTATTCGCAGGGCGGTTCGCAGATTTTAATATTTCACAAGCATGTTATACCTTTATGAGCAAAGCCAATTTTGACATAAGAAATTACCAGTACAAAGTTTGGATTGATCAGGAGGATTTTAGAGTAAAACTTGTGAACAAGATTGAAGCCTTGTTAAGGATTAAACGTAAAATAGGCAGGTTACTCTTAACAGCTGCCTTGTAAGATTCTCTATCCTTACTTTGTATATCTTCTTATTTCCTTTGTACCTGTCCGTCTGTTATACCAAAGTTCGATGCCTTGCAAACTAGCTTCATTTGGTGGTAATTTTGACACTGGTTTTCTAAAAGGCACGGCCTTACGTTCAACTTTAAACTCGTCATCAGGGAATGCCTTCAGTTGTATATCAGGTTCTCTAAACTCATCTTCTGCACTTTGCCTGAATGAACTAACGATTCTTTTTTTCAACTGGGAATCACCTTCTTCAAACTCCAAAAGTTTGATTACCTTATCTGTTGCCTCATCTGGTGAGAGTTTTCCTTGCTGCACTGAACGTAGTATACTTTTAATCTTTTCAGGAAGTCCTGCTGACCTTTTAGCGTCTACAACCTTTGATGCATTGGGCGCAATCAATTTCTCATTAACGTAGTTTATAACCTTGTTGCTATGTTCATAGATTTTTTCAACACCGTCTATAAAACCACCATATCCGCTTACAGCAGCATAAAACATGTTTAATCCGATAATTATCTTTGCTTTATAACTTAGGCTACCTTGTTCTACCCAAACATGTATTTCAGGGTTTTCAAATCCTAAAAGGTTTGCTTGTGCTCTATCTACTAATTCGTATACATCTTCCGCGAGGCTCTTTAGATTTTCTGCTGGAACATTTAGGTCTAATTTGACAGATAGGTCAACTACATCCATTTTAGGTACAACTTAGGTTTTCGTTAAAGATATTGTTTTCAAATATAACTTCAGACTTAAAGATCAAATCAATCTTCGACGTTATTCTCATCACAAAGTTAGCTGACACATCAGCACATAGTCACTTCGTTTCAAGGTAGTATCACGAAAATGGGTATTCCATTAGCATGGAAACCTTCCGCATTTTCTTAGCTCTCCACCTTGCCTTAGTGCAGCTGTTCAGCGGTTCGTTCGTTCGAGAATTCACTCGACATAAAACTTACTGCTATGACAGACATTAAACAGCTTTTTAAGGAATTTGAACGATTTGCTTATGGGCAATCCCTTTCTACTGCCTTCACTGACATACTTGATTGGACGCTGTTACCTTTTAGGAAATTCGATGACGCAGAATCACAAAACATCGCACTCGAAAAATACCAATCTCATCCTAAAGTGAAACAACTGGTAACTCTTGTTACCATCATTGGCGACCTTTCAGAGGGCTTCAATGACCCACTCGGGGAACTTTATATGCAAGCAATTTCCAATGGCCACAATGGTCAGTATTTCACTCCAACACCAATGTGTGATATGATGGCTACAATGTCAGTTGGTGACAATTCATTGCCAGGGCAAACAGTTGCTGACTGTGCATGCGGTTCAGGCAGAATGCTATTGGCTGCTGCAAAGATCAATCGGCATCTACATCTTTATGGTGCAGACCTTGACAACACTTGCTGTAAAATGGCATTGCTCAATATGCTCTTTAATTCACTTACAGGTGAAATTGCACATATGAATAGCTTAAGCAACGACTTTTACACTGGCTACAAGGTTGATATCACATTGGTGAACACACATTACTTTCCATACTACACGGAGTTTACAGAGCCCGCGCAAAGCCACATCTGGCTGCATGATTTAAAAGGTACTGAAGTAAAACCTAAGTTTGATAAACCATTTGATCCAGTTGGGGCTTCACAGCCGATGAATGGAGTACAAGGAACTTTGTTTTAACAAGGTTTAAAAGTAAATTAGCAATCATAACAGCAAACATGATATATAACCAAGCCTACATACAAAATTTAATAGATGAGCGTGTAGAAGAGAATTTGCATCTTGACTATAAAGCCGCTGGCGCACTTGACAAGAGCAACATTAACAAAACCAAGGAGAGCATATCGAAGGATGTTGCCGCTTTTGCAAATGCAGATGGAGGAGTTGTTATTTACGGAGTTGCGGAGGATAAAGCTTTTAAACATATAGCAAATAATATTGACTCGATTGATCGAAACATCATTAGTAAAGAATGGCTAGAGCAAATCATTCAATCCTCCATACAGCCGCGAATAACTGGAGTGTTGATTCACCCAATTGAAATCGATTCTGACCTAAACAAAGTAGTCTACGTTGTTGAAGTGCCTAAAAGTAATACTGCTCATCAATCAAATGATCACAGATATTACAGGCGACACAACTTCAATATCCTTCCTATGTATGATTATGAAATTAGAGATATTTTAAATAGAGTAAACCATCCATTGATTGCATTGGAGTTTGAGATTATCTTGAAAGGAAGTTACAATATTTCTATATCGGCAAGAAACAATGGAAATGTTATTGCCCAATATGTCCATTGTGTTATTGACTTGCCAAGTAAGGCTTTACACTCCAATGATGATTTCTTCAGTAATAAAACTGTAGAATTTAGTGCGAGTAATACAGTTCGCGATATTGTAGATTTCAAAGGCACACCTTACGCCACAACCCCTGTTTACGGTCCGACAAGGTATGTTCCTATTCTACCTAAACTTAAGATTAAATTAGATTTCGATTTGCCAGAGCTGGATGAGTTTTATTATGAAAATGAAAACTGTATTGAGTGGGAAATATTTGTGGATAACGCAGAACCAATAAAAGGTAAAACCAAGTTGCAAGACATCCCTGTTGAGCGTAAAGGCTTTTTTAACCCTATTGGCTAGCCTTTGTTAATTAACTTTTATATAACTCTGCCAACGCTTAGACTAACCCATTCAACGAATCTAAAGTTATAGTATTTAAGTATACCTCGATAAATGAGGTACTTCTGAATGCTCGAATCTTAACAATCTCGTTTAGTTTGTTGGAGTAATAAACTTCAACATAGAAATCACCAACATTATAAAGATGAACATTGTAAATAGCTTCAACCCTGCTATCGAGAAACGTACCCTCCCAAACAGCATTGGCCTGTTCATTTATATCTAATGCTCTGAATTGGTAAAGTGTCATGATCAAATATACGTATTATCCCAACACAGGCTTGGCCGCTGGTGTTTGCTTTGCGGTGCTTTTATACCGCTATCGGATTAAACTCTAACTCTGTAACAAGTTAACTTAATGGCATCTTAAAATTTGGGCATTGGGATTGTCCGGCTCCCTTTTATTAGCCGCACTATAAAGCATTATTTCTGTTTTCGGGGATTCCCTTTACAAGGTTATCTTTTTATGGCTTTCCCACATCAGATTTAGGATTATATTGAAAGTCAACACCTCCAAGAATTGTTTCAGCTTCAGCTCTGGCCGCCAATAATTCTGGTATTTTTATCAAATCCGCTTTATATTGTGCAAATGCGTAATGAAGATGTCTCCATCCCTTTCTACAATTGTTGGCTTTAGTTCCTAGGTTGAAAGCTGTTATTAACGTAAGTGAAGCTGTAGCTGTGAATGAAATATAAGGTAATACAACGTAATGGATGTTTGTCGCAAGAAAAGTCGTTACAAATACAGAGGAAATTATTGCGATAAATCCTAAGAAAACGTATAAAGAATGCAATTTAAAAGCCATGTTATGAAATACATCTAATGCTCTTATTATATCCTTTTCAATTTCATCAAGTGAGCTTTCTGTACCAGGTTTAATCATGATTAAGGGTTTAAAATTTATAGATTACTATGTTAATTCAAATTATTTTGATGGGTTGGAC
>NZ_JBFUKF010000403.1:0-4482 GCF_056400985.1 Mucilaginibacter sp. P4_G9
AATTTAACGATGGCATAACGTTTGGATGTACTGTATTAATTAATTTACAATTAAGTAGAATCCAAAATGAGCGACATTAGTAAAAAACAAACCAACAAATTTGTTGGTAAAAACATCAGAACCTTGCGTCATCAGCATGGCTGGAGCCAGGAAGATGTGGCAAACCGCTTAGGTATTTCTATCCCTGCATTTTCAAAAATTGAAACCGGTGTAACGGATATCAACCTATCGCGATTGGAGCAAATCGCAAATATTTTTGAACTCAATGTAGTGAACCTACTTGCACTCGATGCCAGGGAAATTGACCTTACTCCATCAAACCTGAGTGTTGCTCAAAAGAAACTGGTTGACCGCGAAAGCGAGATTGCAAACCTGCAGCGTAAAGTGATTTTACTTTATGAGGAACTGCGGAATAAAAGTGCTTTAGCTGTGTAGATTTACAAATGTGTGTTGTAAACCTTACACATACAGGTTCATAATACACTAATTACTACACTTTTAGTAAATTATACAGGTTATATTTATTAAATATTGATTAACAATATTTAATAAAAGGAAACATTTGTAAAAATTTAAAAGTAGTATGACGTTTATAATTTAATACTGCTTTTATTTAAATTTTTGGAGTAAAAATTGTTGCATGATTTTCATCCAGAAAAACATGTACTTATGCCAAATTACCTGATATCCATTTCAAAAAACGAGGCTTTGATGGATGGTACAATTCACGATCCACACAGCAAGCTTAAAGTTAAGGCCTTTGATATGCTGAAATCAAAGTTTAAACCCTGCAAAGGCGAAGTAAGATTTTTTGTTACCGCCGGCGATGAAGCCATTGCCTTTGAAACCCAGGGCTACAAAAAACACCGACAGTTGCTTATTTTACAGATGATATCATGGTACTGCATTTACCTGGGCCTTTGCGAGGCCCAAATACACTCCTCTTTCCCTGTACCGTTTAATATGAATTAATTGGGGGACTGTCGGACAAAGGACTTTCAGACGAAGGACAAAGGACTGTCAGACAAAGGACTTTCAGACTTTCAGACAAAGGACGAAAAGATAAAAGATAAAAAAAACGGCTGGTATCTACCAGCCGTTTTCTTTTTAGGCATCCCGTATACTAAAAGCATACAAACATGCCGGCTCATAATCTTCATGGGATTCTTATAGAGTCCGCCCCCCTTTTGTCCTGCGCTTAAGAGTCCATCGTCTGAAAATCTTTTGTCCTTTGTCCTTCGTCTGAAAGTCCTTCGTCCGAACGTCCTTTGTCCAAAAACTATGTTGTTGTAGTGCGCGATGGATTATGCAGCATATCGCTCATATCAATGATTTTTTCGTCGATCTCGGATACGCATTTGTCCATCATCGAAATGCACTCCTCCTGATCTACCAGGCCTTCTTTTTCGAGATTGATAAGGCCGCGCAGGGTGGCTATAGGGCCCCTTATCTGGTGCGATAGGTAGGATGAATGTTCGGATAATTTCCTGTTCTTGATCTGAAGATCTTTGGTACGCTCGTCAATGATCTCTTCCAGGTGATGATTAATACGGTCGAGGTTGTCCTTTTGCCGGGATACTTCGCCGTTAAGTAAAGTAAGCTGTACATTGGTTTTAGCCTTGCGCTTCACATTGCCTACCAATAGTCCTATCRCAACCAATAAAAGCCCGGCAACTATAGTTACGGCCCAAAACTTGGTACGGTCATATGCCTGTCGTTCTGCCACGCGCTCGTTTTCCTTTATCTGCTCATCCTGTTTGCGGGTAGCTTCTATCAGTTTCATTTGCACCGAGGTATTGGTTTTGAAAGTTGCGCTATCTACACGGTAAATCTCTCGTAAATAAAACAGGGCCTCGTTATAATTTTTGCGGTTATAAGCCAATTCATAATTGGTGTGCTTGTAGTCATATTCAAGCTTGGGATCATTAATCAGCTGYGTGTATGCAACCCCCTCTTTAACTACCTTTTCTGCCTCATCAAACCTTTTCTGGTTCATGTATAATGAAGCCAGCGTTAAATCAATACTTGCTATCGGCTCATTTAAATCAAGGTGCTTGGCGGCGCTGTTGGCCTCAAGCAGCATTGCCAAAGCTTTATCATACTCCCCTAACTTAAAGTAAACCACCCCTGTATTCTGCACGCATTGAACCAGGTTAACAGAATCCTTTAGCGTAATGAACATAGCTTTGCTTTGACCATAATATTTTAAAGCCTGCGTATAGCTGTTTCTGCGGGTATAAACGTTACCTATGTTTAAATTGAGCGATGCTACTAAACCTACATTATTAATCTTATTGGCAATGGCCAACGATTTAAAAAAATAATCAAGCGAGCGGTTGGTATCATGGTCGCGGTAAATATTACCCATGTTATTGTACACTTTTGCCTCGCCGCCCAAATTATTGGCCCTGGTAAAAAAAACCACCGCATTTAAATAACTGCTGAATGCCTTTTCGGGCTGATCCATATAAAACATGGCCAAACCCGAAACCCGGTAAGCCTCGGCAATACCGTTGTTATAGTTCATTTTACGAGCCAGATCCATTGCCCGGGTAGCATCAGTAAGCGTTTGCTGAGGTTGGGTTAAGCGGTTGTCATAAGCTTGTTTATTAATGCGTATAACTTCACTTGTATCTGCTGTAATCGCCTCATCTAATTCCTTCGCGTATATAGTAAATACAATAAAAAAGAATAAAAGAAAACTAAGGGCTTTTTTCATTAAAACACTTTTACGTGATATTGAATGGGAAAGTTATAAATTATACTGAAATATACATAAAAACAACAGAAAAAAGATTGTTGAAAATTATTTCATATTTATTACTTAAAAAAATAAAAAACATATATATATTTGACTTGTTAATTAATTGATATTCAGTTAATTAATTGTATATTATTGTGCATTTTATTATATTTCAGGGCATAAAAAACGTGTTTCAGGCTACTGTTTAAGTAGTGAAAATATTAAACTGCTTTATATGTTACCAATACACTACCTGATAATGAAAATAATTAAAAAGTATAACAATGTTTTTTAATTAACAATTGGGTATAGTGTTTAAAATTAACAATTTATTTTATAATAACGCAAAAAAACATAATAAAACTGTAAGGTATTTCTGGCAGTTTTTATACAAAAAAGAAAGTAAATTATAATCTATAAACAGCTTTTACATACCGGTAAAAATACCGGAAAGTATTATTTGGCACATATGGTTAATTATTACTTAATTAAATAGAATACTAATATAAAATATTAATATATATGAAAAAATTCATTCTCTTAGCGTTGCTTGTATCAGGCACAGGAGTTTTATCATCAACGGTTTTAGTATCGCCAAAAAAGGCCGATCAGCCAATGGCCGCCAGCATTATAATAAACGATAATGGATTTAAAAAAGACCTGGGCGTTGCCGACTAATCTCTTTATTAAGGCGTAGCAAGCATTCAAAATCAAGACAATCCGGTATTCAAAATATTATTTAACGATCATGAAAAAGTTAATCACAATCACCTTAGCAGTTTTATTCACAGGCGCCATCTCATCATGCAAAAAAGAAAGCGTGGCTCCTGAAACTACCACACTGCACTCTTTTGCCACCAATGTCAAAAAAGACCTGGGTACAGCTGATTGATCTTAAACATGATTTATATAAAAACATTTAAAAAATTAAAAACAACATGAAAAAATTTATCATCGTAACCATTGTAAGCTTAAGTGTAGCTACTGGTATTTTATCATCGCAAACCACAACAAAACAAACTGTAAAACCAGAAGTGGCAACGCTTACTTCATCAACATCTGGATTTAGAAAAGATTTAGGCCAGGCCGACTAATTACCAAACATCAACCATTTATTAACAAAATATTTATACCACATCCTACAATATACAACAATCATGAAAAAGTCATCAATCATAGCAATATTAGCGTTAAGCACTTTCCTTACATCATTTACTTCTGATACAAAAACTGAAACTCCATCTAATCAAAATACAGCTTTCACTGGCGGTCCGAAAAAAGACTTAGGTACTGCTGATTTTGCTTTCACTGGTGGTCCGAAAAAAGACTTAGGCACTGCTGATTTTGCTTTCACCGGCGGCCCGAAAAAAGATTTAGGTACTGCTGACTTTGCTTTCACTGGTGGTCCGAAAAAAGACTTAGGTACCGCTGACTTTGCTTTCACAGGCGGTCCGAAAAAAGACTTAGGTACTGCTGATTTCGCTTTCACAGGCGGTCCGAAAAAAGATTTAGGTACTGCTGAYTTYGCTTTCACAGGCGGTCCGAAAAAAGATTTAGGYACTGCTGACTTTGCTTTCACTGGCGGCCCGAAAAAAGACTTAGGTACTGCTGACTTCGCTTTCACTGGCGGTCCGAAAAAAGACTTAGGCACTGCTGATTTCGCTTTCACTGGCGGTCCGAAAAAAGACTTAGGCACTGCTGATTTCGCTTTCACTGGCGGTCCGAAAAAAGACTTAGGC
>NZ_JBFUKF010000404.1:0-4473 GCF_056400985.1 Mucilaginibacter sp. P4_G9
CATAGTTACACAGAAAACTTCTTCACAATCGATTGCAGTTTTATTTTTAAATGATTGCTTTAGTTAATTTTAATTGATAATATTGTTTTATCCAATTGAAAAACCATTTCTTAATTTACTCACAACCAATTAGTGAAATTATGCCATTAAACAATGTAAGCGGCAATGCCAAAGCCGGAAACACCTACGACGCTATTGTTATCGGCTCGGGAATCAGCGGTGGCTGGGCGGCTAAAGAATTAACCGGGAGAGGCTTAAAAACCATCATGCTTGAGCGTGGAAGAAAGTTTGAACACATTAAAGATTATAAAAGCGCGGGTAAAGACCCCTGGGACTTTGAACACCGTGGAGCTGTAACACAGGAGCAGCGCAAAGCAAGACCTGTAATTTCACGTAACTGGGGCGCGCAGGAAGCTATTATGGACTATTGGGTAAATGAGCAGGAGGCGCCATACCACGAAGTTAAACCTTTTAACTGGTGGCGATCATACCAGATGGGTGGTCGGTCTATTTTATGGGGCAGGCAAAGCTACCGCTGGAGTGACTTTGATTTTGAAGCAAACGCTAAAGACGGATGGGCAATTGACTGGCCTATCAGGTACAAAGACCTGGCGCCATGGTATGACCATGTAGAAAAGTTTGCCGGCATCAGCGGGTCGTTGGAAGGGCTTCCCCAATTACCGGATGGACATTTTCTGCCACCTATGGACCTGAACTGGGTTGAGAAAGATGTGGCCGAACGGATTAAAAAGAATTATGGTGGTACAAGGCATATGATCATTGGCCGGACAGCAAACCTCACAGCAGCCATACCTGGCCGTACTAAATGCGAATTCAGGAACAGGTGCTGGGAGGGATGCCCGTTTGGAGGATATTTTAGTACGCAATCATCAACCCTGCCTGCAGCTTTGGCAACGGGGAATTTAACCGTAAGGCCTTATTCAATAGTTACAAAAATTATTTATGATAAGGATACCAAAAAAGCTACGGGGGTAGAAGTGATTGATGCCGAAACTAACCAGACCTATGAGTTTCATGCTAAAATTGTATTTGTAAACGCATCGGCATTAAACAGTGCCTGGGTGCTCATGAACTCGGCTACCGACATCTGGCCTGATGGTTTGGGCAGCAGCAGTGGCGAACTGGGACATAATATTATGGATCACCATTATAACCTGGGTGCATCCGGCATGGTAGAGGGTTTCGAGGATAAATACTATTACGGTCGCCGCGCCAATGGTATTTATGTGGTACGTTTTGCCAACTTGTTTGGCGATAAACGCGATTACCTGCGCGGCTTTGGTTACCAGGGAGCAGCAAGCCGTACCGGGTGGAGCCGTGAAATAGCCGAAATGAATATCGGCGCGCAATATAAGGATGCTATATGCGAACCAGGTGACTGGCAGATAGGCATCGGCGGTTTTGGCGAACTGTTGCCTTACCATGATAACAAGATCACCCTTGATAAAAGCCGCAAAGACAAATGGGGCCTGCCAATTTTATCAATGGATGCCGTGATCAGGGAGAATGAAAAGAAGATGCGTATCGACATTGTTAAAGAGGCCAAAGCAATGCTGGAAAGTGCCGGTGTTAAAAATGTTAAAACGCACGATAGGGGRCATAACGTAGGCGATGGCATCCACGAAATGGGTACCGCCCGTATGGGCCGCGACCCTAAAACCTCAGTACTTAATGAGCATAACCAGGTATGGGATGCCAAAAATGTTTTTGTTACCGATGGCGCAGCCATGACCTCATCGGCATGCCAAAACCCATCGTTAACCTATATGGCATTAACCGCCCGCGCAGCAAAT
Source organism: Mucilaginibacter sp. P4_G9 (assembly GCF_056400985.1). Lineage (NCBI taxonomy): Bacteria > Pseudomonadati > Bacteroidota > Sphingobacteriia > Sphingobacteriales > Sphingobacteriaceae > Mucilaginibacter > Mucilaginibacter sp. P4_G9. The sequence continues at coordinate 1,815 of NZ_JBFUKF010000404.1, forward strand.
TTTGCTGCCGATGAGCTGAAGAAAGGGAATTTGTAATTTTCAATTTGAAGATTTGAGGATTTGAAAATTTGAAGACGAGTATTCGAATTTTCATTTACAAAAAGTCTTGATACTAACTACTTGACACTTAAATATGAAAAAACTAACTATTATTTGCTTACTGATAGGCACATCCATTATTAATGCAGCAGCCAAAACCAAGGTGTTGGTTTTCTCTAAAACAGCCGGTTTTCATCATAATTCTATTGCGGTAGGTGTACCTGCAATTATGAAATTAGGAGCGGAGAATGGTTTTGTTGTGGATAGTACTACCAACTCCGAAAAGTTTACAACTGCCAACCTGAAGCAATACGCGGCTGTAATATTTTTAAGCACCACCGGTGATGTGTTAAATGATACGCAGCAAGCGGCATTTGAACAATACATTAAAGCGGGCGGCGGCTTTGTAGGCGTACATGCCGCTACTGATACGGAATATGACTGGCCATGGTACGGGAAACTGGTGGGCGCATATTTTAAAAGTCACCCCAAGCAACAAGATGCTGTTCTGCATGTGGTCGACCGTGATTTTATTGCCACCAAACATCTGCCCGCAGACTGGAAACGTTGGGACGAATGGTATAACTACAAATGGATAGGTGATGATCTGCATGTGCTGATCAAGATAGATGAAAAAAGCTATACCGGCGGCGAAAACGGTGATAATCACCCGATGAGCTGGTACCATAGCTTTGACGGCGGCAGGGCATTTTATACCGAATTAGGACATACAGATGAATCATACGCCGATCCCTTATACCTGAAACATCTGTTGGGTGGTATTGAGTACGCGATAGGGAAGAAGTAGTTGTTTGAACCGGAATTTTTCACTATTGGTTATTTTCAATGGTGTTCAAGAGGGCTGCGCCGTTTATCGAATTTAAGAATTAACAGAATTTTAAAAGCATTCTGGAAATTTCCTGAATTCGATAAATTCCGGTTCAGATTATAATGACGCGCGGATATGTACTTCAATAAAACTACATTAAAATACCGGCGATTGTTGCCGATAGATAAGAGGCCAACGTTCCGCAGATTAATGCTTTAACACCCAATTTGGCAAGGTCGGCACGCCTTTCGGGGGCAAGCTCACCAATACCACCAACCTGTATGGCTATGGAACTAAAATTAGCAAATCCGCAAAGTGCAAAGCTTGTGATCACCAATGTTTTGGGATCCATAGTCCCCTTCACCTTAACAAGGTCGAGGTAGGCTACAAACTCGTTCAGTACCATTTTGGTGCCCATTAATGAGCCCGCTAACTTTATATCTTTATGAGGTACGCCCATAGCCCATGCAAAAATGGAAAATACAGCGCCTAAGATCTGTTTCAGGCTAAGCGTTTTAAGATCGATATTGATAAAATCCAAACCCATATGCAGGTGAGTGGCTAAAAAGAAACCTGTCTTGCCCAACACATAATCCAACAGGCCTATAATAGCTATAAAGCCAATCAGCATCGCTATTACGTTTAAACCGATCTTTAAACCATCACTTGCACCGTGCGATATGGCGCCAACCAGGTTGGCATCAGTTTTCTTGACTTCGAGAGATACGCTTCCTTTGGTCTCGGATACTTCAGTTTCCGGCCAAACAATTTTAGAGATCACCAGGGCTCCCGGAGCAGCCATGATACTTGCAGCCAGCAGGTATTCTGCAGGTACGCCCAAAGCGATATAGGTTGCCATTACACCACCCGCTATACAAGCCATACTGCCTGTCATAGATGCCAAAAGCTCAGACATGGTCATGTGCTTCAGATACGGCTTGATCATGATCTGTGCTTCAACCTGCCCAACAAACGCACTTCCTACGTTTGATACTGCCTCGGCGCCACTTACCCCCATTAATTTATAAACTACCCATGCAAAACCTTTTACAATCCGTTGCATAATACCAAGGTGGTACAGTATGCTGATTAATACCGCCACAAAAACAATAGTTGGTATCACCCTGAAAAAAAATATAAAGCTATACTGGGCACCTAAAACCCTGGTAAGCTGGGCGTCTTTATTGGCAACAATACCAAAAACAAATTCGGCGCCCTGGTCTGAGAATGAGAGAATCTTTTTTACCCCTTCGGCCAAAAATCCAAAACTTTCTTTACCAATATCTGTTTTTAATATGAAGAGCGCTAAGCAAAGCTGAACAGCTAAGCCCGATAACACCACCCGGTAATTAATGGCCTTGCGGTTGTTTGACATTAAAAAAGCGATCCCGAAGATCAGTGCAATACCTATGAACCCGGTATATCTTTCCATGCAATAGTTATAGTAAATTAATCAGGGCTTAAATTAGGAAAAGGATTTTAGATTTCGGATGTGGGAATTCGGATTTGTAAATTTTTTGATTTAATGATCAATAAAAAATCCGAAATCGAAATTCCCAAATGCGAAATCATTAAGAGGCCTTACGTTTATTCAGCTCGTCGCGGATTTTTGCAGCTTTCTCGTATGATTCTTCGGCAAGGGCCTCCTGCAGTTTTGTTTTTAGTTCATCAATGCTTAGCGAYGCAAAACCACTGCCTACCGCTGTGCCTACTGATTTTTCTTCCTGGCTTTCATTGATGTTTTCGAGGTAAACAAAGTCGTTGCCCTCAATAACGATACCTGCGGTTGAC
>NZ_JBFUKF010000405.1:0-4461 GCF_056400985.1 Mucilaginibacter sp. P4_G9
ACATCTGTTAAACGCGATTTTGAAAAATGCCTGGCCAAACCTGTAAGCTTAAAAAACACTTCCCATGGCCTGGTGAAACCGTGTTTAGATTCTTTCAGGAACCTGCCATCGGGCGTTATCATACGCACGCCCAAACCGCCGGCATCTAAATGCATATCCATAAATTCCAATGACTTCTCAATGGTCTTTTTGCCTGTAATTGTATCCGCACTGACTACTAAAATATACTCACCTGTAGTTTGTTTAATACCCTGATTATAGGCTTTTGCAATACCCTCGTTGCGGGTGTTAGCTATTACCTTAACTGCGGGAAACTCATTTTTAATCATATCTACAGATTTATCCGCAGATGCATTGTCGATCACAAAAACCTCGTTTTCAACGCCCGTAACAGCCTCCATTAACGAATTAAGGGCAACCCTGAGCATTGCACAGGCATTGTGGTTTACAACTATTACGGATAGTTTCATATCTTACTTTGACAAGGAATTTTCATACGGAACACGTGTAGCAATGGATCGCCCTAAGGTGATCTCATCTACGTACTCCAATTCACCCCCAAAGGCTATGCCACGGGCTATCGTTGATATGATAATATTGAAAGATTTTACTCTTTTATGAAGATAGAACAATGTGGTATCACCCTCCATGGTAGCGCTAAGGGCAAAAATGATTTCTTTGGTTTCGTTGTTTTTTAAGCGCTCTACCAAAGTATCAACCTGCAGGTCCGAAGGCCCTACCCCATCCATTGGGGATATTAAACCTCCAAGTACGTGATAAATCCCATTATATTGATTGGTATTTTCAATGGCCATTACATCCCGGGTGTCCTCAACCACGCAAATGAGGCTGTGATCGCGTTTGTGTGATGAGCAGATTTCGCAAACAGCATTATCCGATATATTATGACAAACAGAGCAAAACTGAATTTCATTGCGGAGCTTGCTGATAGCAGTGCTAAACCGCTCAACATCCGGTTTATCCTGGTTTAGCAGGTGCAACACCAGGCGAAGAGCGGTTTTTTGGCCCACCCCCGGTAGTTTAGCAAACTCGGCTACAGCATTCTCCAGCAACTTGGACGAAAAATTCATTTTGCGAAGTTAATAATAAGTAAGGAAGTCCGAAAGTCGGGGAAGTCTGAAAGAATAGATTAGGTTAGGTTAATGACAGCCAATCTTTTCAACCTCTCCACTAATCAACCATTCAAAAACCTTAAAACTTCAGATGCTTAACAGTTAAGCCATTATTGATCAGTTGCTTTAACGATTCGATACCAATTTTCAGATGTGTTTCTACATATTGCTCGGTTACGGTTGAGTCACTTTCAGCGGTTTTTACACCTTCCGGAATCATCGGCTGATCTGATACCAATAACAATGCACCGGTTGGGATCTTGTTGGCGAAACCGGTAGTGAAAATGGTGGCAGTTTCCATATCAACGGCCATGGCGCGCAGATCCTTCAAATATTTTTTAAACACTTTATCATGTTCCCAAACGCGGCGGTTAGTGGTGTAGCAGGTACCGGTCCAATAATCGCGCGAGAAATCACGAATGGTGGTTGAGATGGCTTTCTGCAGGGCAAATGACGGCAATGCAGGCACTTCCGGCGGCAGGTAATCGTTTGACGTTCCTTCGCCCCTGATGGCCGCTATAGGCAGGATAAGGTCGCCTACGTTGTTCTTCTTTTTAAGGCCGCCGCATTTGCCTAAAAATATAACCGCTTTGGGATGAATGGCCGTAAGCAGGTCCATCACGGTAGCTGCTACCGAGCTTCCCATTCCAAAGTTAATAATGGTAATACCATTGGCAGTAACGCTTTGCATTGGTTTCTCCAGGCCCATAATAGGCGCATTATCGTTCCATTGCGAAAACAGCTGTATGTATTTAGAAAAATTGGTTAATATAATATAATCACCAAAGGCTTCCAGCGGCCGGCCGGTGTAACGCGGTAACCAGTTGGCAACAATGGCATCCTTGGTTTTTAACCCCGATTTTACCGGCGAACCCACTTCTTTTACTACCGCTGCATCGGTAGGATTTTTTTTAACATTTAATTCTTCGTTCATATGCGTAATATTTTTGCTTTTAATCTCCAATGGCAGCCCTGAAGCTGCCTGTTGAAAATTTCTGCTTATACAACAAACCCCGGCGTTGCACCAGGGTCTGCATTTATTTTAATAAAGATAGCTATCGATTCTTACCGGTAGGTTAAGCTACTTTTAATTTTTTCAGATCTGATTTTTCAAATTTCTCGTGAGCATAATCCAATGTAATGTGCAGGCGTTTCACATCTTTTTTTGATGGGAACTCAAACATCGCATCAATCATGATGGCTTCACATATTGAACGTAAACCCCTTGCTCCCAGCTTAAATTCCATTGCCTTATCAACAATAAACTCCAGCACCTCATCTTCAAAATCAAGCTTTACGCCTTCATATTCAAACAGTTTTTTGTATTGTTTCAACAATGAATTCTTAGGCTCGGTTAATATGTTACGCAGGGCAGTCCTGTCAAGCGGGTTTAAATAAGTTAATATTGGTAACCTGCCAATCAGTTCTGGTATTAAGCCAAATGATTTCAAATCCTGCGGGGTGATGTATTTGTACAGGTTTTTCATATCTACCTCGCCATCATCGCGCTTTAATTTGTAACCTACTGTTTGGGTACGCAGGCGATTTGCTATTTTACGGTCGATACCATCAAAGGCTCCACCGCAAATAAATAGTATATTACTGGTATTAACAGTGATCATTTTCTGATCAGGATGTTTACGGCCACCTTGTGGTGGTACGTTAACCATAGTACCTTCCAGTATTTTTAACAATGCCTGTTGTACACCTTCGCCTGATACATCACGGGTGATGCTGGCGTTATCGCTTTTGCGGGCAATTTTATCAACCTCATCAATATAAACAATGCCTTTTTCGGCAAGGGTTACATCATAGTCGGCGGCCTGCAATAAACGGGTAAGGATACTTTCAACATCCTCGCCTACATAACCGGCTTCTGTTAATACTGTAGCATCACAAATACAAAACGGCACATTAAGTACTTTGGCCAGCGTTTTTGCAAGCAGGGTTTTACCCGTACCTGTTTCGCCAACCATTATGATGTTTGATTTTTCAATCTCAACCTCATCCTTGTCAAYACGTTGATTAAGACGCTTGTAGTGATTATATACGGCTACTGATAATATCTTTTTGGCATCGTCCTGACCAATAACATATTGATCGAGGTGAGTTTTGATCTCGTATGGTTTAAGCAAAGCCGGTGCCAAAGGCGAGGCTTTTACTTTACGCACCTTTAACTCCTCAGCTAATATTTCATTAGCCTGGTTAACGCACTTATCACAGATATGAGCGTCGAGCCCTGCAATCAACATCAGGGAATCCTGTTTACCGGCGCCACAAAATGAGCACCTGATTTCCTTACTGTTTTTATTCATCTGATTCCTTTACTTGATCAAAATTAGTTAATAGGACTGAGAAATCAAAGTAATGAATGGTGAATAGCGAATGGTGAGAGGTGAAAAGATTGAAAATATTAACTTCCACTCTTACCGCTCACTATTCGCCACTCACTTATCACTTATACTTTCTTTCCCTTACTTCCTTTTAAAATTTCATCCACCATACCAAATTCTTTGGCTTCATCGGCTATCATCCAGTAATCACGGTCTGATGCTTCCCAAACTTTTTCGTATGATGCGCCGCTATGATCGGCAATTATCTGGTACAATTCTTTTTTCAGTTTTGTGATCTCATGATAAGTGATCTCAATATCTGATTGCTGACCTTGTGCACCGCCTGATGGCTGGTGGATCATTACCCTTGCATGCGGTAATGCCGCCCTTTTACCTTCGGTACCTGCACATAATAATACGGCAGCCATTGAAGCGGCCATACCAGTACAAATAGTTGCTACATCATTTGATATGAACTGCATGGTATCATAAATACCTAAACCAGCGTAAACCGAACCTCCGGGTGAATTGATATAGATCTGGATATCGCGTTTACTATCAGCCGATTGAAGGAATAGCAATTGAGCCTGGATAATGTTTGCAATATTTTCATAAATAGCATCACCCAGAAAAATAATGCGGTCCATCATCAGGCGCGAGAACACGTCCATCTGGGCTACGTTAAGCTGGCGTTCCTCTATAATATAAGGGGTCATGCCGGTTGGTAGGGTTGCTATACCGCTTGGCATATTGCTGCGCTCAACGTTCGAAATAAATTTATCTACGTAGATGCTGTTAATCCGGCGGTGTTTAACAGCGTAATTTCTGAATTCGTTTTTATCGATGTTACTACTCATGGTTTTTGTGTATGTTAATTTTAGGTGTGCAGGCTTTTTTACCCGCGATAAATATAGTTTTTAGTTGAATACAATTTTAATAAGATAGTTTGTATAAAGTAAAAATTATTTAGCCTCATGCTACCTCCTCTAAAGGAG
>NZ_JBFUKF010000406.1:0-4460 GCF_056400985.1 Mucilaginibacter sp. P4_G9
CAACAGCTTCTTTACTATTCAGCTTTTTTGCCGCGTATGACCACCTTACCGGTGTTTCTATTTGTGCAAAAGCTCCGGCGCAAATCACAAGCGCCACCATCATCAACAACAATTTTTTCATTTATTATTTATTTAAAAATTCAATTTGTTTTAAGTTAAACTCCCGTTTTTCGTTATTATTTTTAACAACCAGTAAGCCCTCATTTTTTACATCAATAATGGTTCCTTTAAAAACCTCACCGTTTGACCGGAAATCCTTTATTTCKTTTAACCAGTATAGCCGGTTTAAATAAGCATTCCGTATAAGGTCAAACTTACCGGCCTTTAAGTTAAGATAGTATGCCTCAATATGAGCGCAAATTTCAGATAATAAAGTTCGTAAATCATAATCTTTGTGTAAGATTTGCTTTACCGAGATAGCATTGCCGGCTCCCGGTTCAAAACTTTCCTGGTTTATATTAAGGCCAATGCCAATTATGGCGTTTTTAATCCTGTCGCTCTGCAGGTTAGTTTCAATTAAAATACCGCCAAGCTTATGGTCGTCATAATAAATATCATTTGGCCATTTTATTTTTAATTTATTGCCCAGTATGGGTTCAAGGGCTTTACAAACGCCTAAACTTACCACCCGGGTGAGGTCAAACTGGTTAGAAACTGGTAAAAATGAGGGCATTAGCAATAAACTGAAGGTAAGGTTTTTGCCCGGCTCACTGTGCCACTTGTTTTGCTGCTGACCCCGACCTGCATATTGGCTTTCTGCCATAATGACCGTACCTTCGGGCAATGGCTTGGAATTTGACAGTAATGTTTTAAGGAATGTGTTGGTTGAATCAACTTCTTTAATTGTTACCAAATTTTGACCAACAAATAATCCCGAAAATATGTTATTTTGCAAAGTGTAATAATTTTTAACCAAAAAACGTTCAAAACTAATTCTTTTTGATGGTAAAAAATAAAAAGGGGAATCAATCAACCTATATTTCTGAATTGGCTATACATGGCATACAGGAAAAAAAGGGAAATGAGATAGTAAGGTTAGACCTTCGTAACTTAAATAGTTCGGTAACAGATTACTTTGTAGTTTGCCATGCCGACTCAACCACACAGGTTAAAGCTATAGCGAATAGCGTTGAAGACGAAATTTTTAAAGCAACCCAGCAAGAGCCATGGCGCAAGGAAGGGCTGGAGTACGGCGAATGGATACTGCTTGATTATGTGGATGTTGTAGTTCACATTTTCCGAACCGATAAGCGGGAGTTTTATGGCGTAGAGGAACTGTGGGGAGATGCAGAAATTAAATATTTCAAAAGCGCTTAATTATTGGTCACATAAAGGCCGGGAACAGCGTCATGTTAATAACCGTGTATTTTAAATTATAGATATTGAGTTTGAGCTCGTAACAAAGAAATGAAAGATAATAAAGATAATAAATCAGAAAGTCCGAAACCGATAAGGAAGATTCTAAATAAAAAAACGCCTCCAAAACCACCTAAATTTAACATTATGTGGATTTATGGTATTATTGTTTTGGCATTTTTGCTGGCGTCTACCTTATTAGGCGGTGAAAATGGTACACGAATCACCTACCAGGATTTTGAAACAAATATGCTGAAACAGCATGATGTTGACAGAATAATTGCTTACAAAAGCGGCGATTTGATAATTGCCGAGGTTTATATAAAAAAGGAAAGCCTGGGTAAACAACGTTACGTTACCGATAGTGGTAAGCAACAACATTTATTTAGCGCTTCGGGCAGTGGCCCTCAGTATACTTTTACTGACGATTCGTACGAAAGCCTAAAAAAATCTATCGCAGCGGCAGAAAGTACAGACCCTACGGCTCCTAAAGTTTCTGTTGAACTGCAGCAGGGCCGCGAAAGTCTGTTATCAAACTGGTTGGTACAGGGTGTTATCATGGTGATCCTGTTTGCTGCCGTATGGATTTTCATTATGCGCCGTATGTCTGGTGGTTCTGGCGGTGGTCCGGGCGGGCAGATATTTAACATTGGTAAATCAAAAGCTACCTTGTTTGATAAGGAAGCACAGGTTTCGGTTACGTTTAATGATGTTGCCGGCCTTGAAGAAGCCAAGCAAGAGGTAATGGAAATTGTAGATTTCCTGAAGAACCCCAAAAAATACACCAACCTGGGTGGTAAAATACCTAAAGGTGCATTGCTGGTAGGTTCACCAGGTACCGGTAAAACCTTGTTAGCCAAGGCTGTTGCGGGTGAAGCCCAGGTGCCTTTCTTCTCCCTTTCAGGATCTGATTTTGTGGAGATGTTTGTTGGTGTGGGTGCGTCGCGGGTTCGTGATTTGTTCCGCCAGGCTAAGGATAAGGCTCCTTGTATTATATTTATTGATGAAATTGATGCCATTGGCCGTGCCCGTGGTAAAAACAATATAGTTGGCGGTAATGATGAGCGGGAAAACACCCTGAACCAGTTATTGGTGGAGATGGATGGTTTCGGTACCGATTCTGGTATTATTATTCTTGCTGCAACCAACCGTCCGGATGTACTGGATTCCGCATTGCTGCGCCCTGGTCGTTTTGACAGGCAAGTATCTATTGATAAGCCCGATTTGATTGGCCGTGAGCAGATTTTTAAGGTTCACCTAAAACCTATTAAACTTAATGATGGTGTTGATGCTAAAAAGCTATCGGCACAAACACCTGGTTTTGCAGGCGCCGAGATTGCTAACGTTTGTAACGAAGCAGCTTTGATAGCCGCCCGTAAAAATAAAGAATCGGTAGATATGACCGATTTTCAGGATGCCATCGACCGTGTGATTGGTGGTTTGGAGAAAAAGAACAAGATAATATCACCCGAAGAAAAACGGATAGTAGCATACCACGAAGCCGGCCATGCTATTGCCGGCTGGTTCCTGGAGCATGCCGATCCGTTGGTTAAAGTATCTATCGTTCCGCGTGGTGTTGCAGCATTGGGTTATGCTCAATATCTGCCAAAAGAGCAGTTTTTGTATACAACCGAGCAACTGCTTGATGAAATGAGCGTTTCAATGGGTGGCCGTGTTGCTGAAGATATAGTTTTTGGCAAAATTTCAACCGGCGCCTTGAGCGATCTGGAACGCATTACCAAGCTTGCCTATGCCATGACAAAAATTTATGGTATGAACGGTAATGTGGGTAATGTATCCTTCTACGATCCGCAGGGTGAGTACCAGTTTAACAAACCATATTCGGATACCACTGCCGAGATGATAGATAACGAGGTGCGCAAGCTGGTTGATGATGTTTATCAGAAAACCAAGGTGCTGCTGAATGAAAAACGGGATGGCTTAGAGAAAATTGCTCAAAAGTTATTAGAGAAAGAGGTGTTGTTCCAGAGTGACCTGGAAGAGATATTAGGAAAACGCCCTTTTGACGAACGAACCACTTACGATAAGTTTGTAAACGGCGAAGCCGCTTTGAATCCGGAGATTGACAACAATGCAATACCCGAAAATGTAACTAATCCAGAGTTATCGAGGGTTGACGCGCAGGATTCAAAGGTTTAATAAAATAATATTATACAAAGCCACCAGCGTAGCTGGTGGCTTTCCTTTTTTACACTATGAGGGATATTACCACATCAAAAGAAAAACTGCTTAAAAAGATCCGCAAGGCCTTGCTGGAAAAAAGGGACAACCCGTACCCCCAGCTGGAAGACCTGCCGCTTTATGCAACCGATGAGGAAATTCCCGAAGTTGTTTTTGCAGAACAATTTGCCGCCGTTAACGGACAGTTTGTTTTTTGCGAAGACGAGATGCAATTCATTGAAACATTGCTTACCCTGGCCGAAGAACGTAATTGGCGTAAAATATACTGCTGGGAGCCCTCCCTACAGGAAATACTTACCCGCTTTGAGTACCCTTTTTACGAAACGGACAAAGATTTTGACCAGGCCGAAGTTGGATTTACCCTTTGCGAAGCTTTAATAGCGCGCAATGGGAGCATTTTGCTATCAAACGGTAATATGGCCGGCCGGCGCTTAAGTATTTATCCACCGGTACATATTGTGCTGGCTTATACTTCGCAAATGGTAATGGATATTAAGGATGGCTTCAAGCTTCTTAAAGGTAAATATGGTAACCGACTGCCATCCATGATCAGCAATGTAACTGGTCCAAGCCGCACTGCCGATATCGAGAAAATGCTTGTACTCGGCGCTCACGGACCAAAAGAACTGTTTGTGTTTTTACTTGATGACTCTGAGTTGTAAGTTGGCGGTTGTGCCCGGTGACTGCTGATTTGCAAAGCCTGCAATATAAAAACCCATACTTCAAAAACGTCTTAAATCAACGCTTCAAGCCTACATTCTTCCAGTACAAGCCTGTTACTTTTCTTTTTATTATCATATTCCCATTTTATTAATCTTATAAAGCCATCGGCTATTTCGATGCCGGTTATATCACCATCATCAAAACAGCAGCAACCGCTGTTGAAATAATAAGGTTTATAC
>NZ_JBFUKF010000407.1:0-4455 GCF_056400985.1 Mucilaginibacter sp. P4_G9
TAACCTTACTTGAAATTGGCGACGAAATATTTGTTAAAAACCGCTTTGATGATCTTAGATCAAAATACGACATAGTTATTATTGATACAGCACCACTAAGTTCATTAAATAAATCGAAAGAGTGGTTATTGTTTGCCAATAAAACAATAGCTGTTTTTGAAGCCAATAAAAGCATAACAAACGCACAAAAGCCTTACCTGGCCTTTTTAAAAAGCCTTGGTAATAAGTTTGGTGGCTGGGTGTTAAACAAGGCCACTATTAATAATAAAAAAGGAAAATAGATGTAAATAAAACACCCGCAACGTTATCGGGGTTAATTTACCTTTAGCTTTACCGTTATGAGAATAGATCCCGCAGAAATAAAACCAGATCCTTTTGAAAATTTAACGGCTCTTCAAAACCGATCGCGTAAGGCAGCCATCTTACTGGCCTTTGCTGGCGTCTTTGTTTGGGCAATTAAAATTTTGTTTTTATAAATCAATAGCTATGTTAAATGCTGAATGACCAAACAGATAATAAAGTAAGGGGATCATTTTGGAAAAGTTTGCTTGTTCAAAAATTTTCAAGTCCGTTTATATTATCTTTTTTGGTAGCTGCCGCAGTTATTGTAGGCTTAATAGTTTATGAATCGGGCTTCATGGGCATAGGCGCCATTTTTGTGTTAATGGCAGGTTTAGCTATTCTTTTTGCTATTGTGGCCTATCCCAAAATTGGGATAACTGTTTTAATTATTGCTTCATTTTTTATCAATTACGTTTCAGAATTTTTACCCGCTGGGGTGCCAATAGGTACCCTGCTTGATGCTATCACCTACCTTTTGATTCTTGGATATTTCATCAAACAAAAAAGCGAAAATGACTGGAGTTATTTTAAAAACCCAATAAGTGCACTCATTATTATATGGCTTGTATACAATTTATTGCAGGCTATAAACCCGGCTGCGGCATCTGTTTTAGCTTGGGTTTATACTGTACGTACGGTTGGCTTTATTATGCTGATGTACTTTGTATTTGTTTACCATATCCGATCTGTTGATTTCATTAAATACCTGTTAAAACTCTGGCTYGCGCTCGACCTCATTGCCGCAATATCAGCCTTCCAGCAAGAAAACTTTGGTTTTTTATCATTCGAACGAAAATGGCTTTATTCTGATCCGCAGCGGGTAAGCCTCCTGTTTATTGATGGGCACATGCGCAAGTTTGCCATCTTTTCAGATCCGGTTACTTTCTCTTATAACATGGTAATTGGTTCTTTATTATGCATTGCCCTTATTATGGGAAATATAACTTTACGCAAAAAGATCACATTGGGGTGCCTGGCTGCATTTTTCCTATATGTAATGCTTTATTCGGGTACACGGGCAGCTTATGTGCTGTTACCGGCCTCCCTTATTATTTTGGCTGTACTTAATTTTAACAGAAAGGTACTCATTTTTACCGTAATAGCCGGCTTAATGCTTGGCGTTTTAATTGTTGCTCCCACATCAAACCCATTAATAAAAAGGTTTCAAACAGCCTTTAAACCATCAAATGATGCATCCTATAACGTACGCGCCGAAAACCAAAGGCGCATCAAACCATTCATTTTAGCCCATCCGTTTGGCGGAGGCCTTGGGTCTGTGGGTGTTTGGGGCAGGCGTTTCTCACCAAACTCCATGCTGGCTAAATTTCCGCCAGATAGCGGTTATGTACGCGTAGCCGTTGAAATGGGCTGGGTAGGATTGCTCCTTTTTTGTACACTATTTTTTGTGGTATTGCGTAGTGGTATTAACAATTTCTTCCTTATAAAAGATCCGCAGCTTAAAAACTATTGTATGGCCATGATATTGGTAATATTTGCTTTTAATATAGGTAACTTTCCGCAGCAGGCAATTGTACAGTATCCATCAAATATTATATTTTACCTGGCAATTGCCATTATAGTGGTTTGCAGGCGACTTGATACAGAACAACAAAAACTGATGGGTGCAAACAACAATAAAGGCGAAGTATTATTACCACAATAGAATTAAAGCCGATGTCAGTAATAGCTACAATAAAATCAAACTCAAAGTTAAAAAAACTGGTTCACTGGATGCTCATACCTACCGGCCAATCAAGGCCCAGGCTATGGGTACGCTGGTTTATTACTCCTTTTTATCACTATCGGGGTAAAGGTGCCGTTGTAAGGTATTATGCACGTTTGGATATATTCCCCTTTAATAAGTTTTCATTAGGGAGCAAAAGCATTATTGAAGATTTCGCCACCATCAATAATGGCGTTGGGGATGTAGTAATAGGCAACAACTGTGGTATCGGCATAGGTAATGTGATTATTGGACCGGTTAGCATGGGCAATTATGTAATGCTTGCCCAAAACATTGTAATATCGGGCCTTAACCATGGTTATGAGGATGTAACGCTTCCGCCACGGATGCAAAAAGTGGTAACAAAACAAATCACTATTTGCGATAATGTTTGGGTGGGCGCCAACAGCGTAATTACTGCGGGTGTAACCATAGGCAAGCATGCAATAATTGGCGCCGGCAGTGTGGTTACCAAAGATATTCCCGATTATTCGGTGGCAGTAGGTAACCCGGCCAAAGTAATTAAAAAGTACAATTTTAAAACAAATTGCTGGGAAAAAGCGTAACAAACAAGCAATGGGCGTGTTAAAAAAGCTTATAAATAAACACACAATTTCTTTAGCAAGTAACGCTATAATGCCGGTTTTGGGCATGGTTATATTAGCGTTAATGGCTCGTCACCTCTCCAAATCCGACTTTGGCGACTACATCTTCTTCCTGGTCATATTCAATCTCGCTGATACTTTCAGAACCGGCTTCCTGCAAACTTCACTTATAAAATACTATGCCGGCGCCAGTCCCGAAAGATCAGCTATCATTGCCGGCTCTGCATGGTATATTGGACTTATAATTACTTTTACCTTCGGGATTGGAAATTTGTTAATGTATGTTTTTTACTTTGGTAGCAATCTCAATATGGTTATCATATTAAAATGGTTTAGCATTATTTTTCTGTCAACTTTACCAACAGCCATTTCCGGCTGGATTTTACAGGCCGAGGCACGCTTTGATAAACTCTTTATGGTACAGTTAATTAACCAGGGAGGTTTCTTTATATTTATATTATTGTTGATCATCTTCCATAAAATCAGCTTTCAAAACATAATTTATTGTTACTTTTTAAATAACGTCATCAGCAGTATTACCACTACGGCCTTAGGTTGGTCCAGAATAAAAACTATCGGCAGTAAAAACTGGGCATCTGTTAAAGAACTTGCCCATTTTGGTAAATATAGCGTAGGTACTTCCATCAGTTCATACCTGTTGCGCAGCTCGGATACTTTTATCATAAAAATGATGTTCCCCTCGGGATTGCTGGCTGTTTATTATATTCCGCAAAGATTAATGGAGGTTTTTGAGATCCCGTTGAGGGCTTTTGTTGCAACTGCCTTGCCGGTAATGTCGGCAGCTGTGCATCGCGGAGATAAAAAGCATGTATCATACATCCTCAAAAAGTACGCGGGGATGCTTACCATTGCCTTAATTCCTGTAGCTGTAGTTGCTTTTTTATTAGCCGACCTGGTTATCGGTTTATTGTTTGGCGGCAGTTACCAGCACTCTGATGCGGGCAACATCTTCCGCATATTTATGTGCTTTGTAATGCTGTTACCTATCGACAGGTTTTTTGGTATAACACTGGATATTATTGGAAAGCCTCATTTAAACATGATTAAAGTTTTCATTATGCTGGCGGTTAATGTAAGTGCCGATTTTGCGGGGATCTTCATTTTTCATAACCTGTATGGCGTGGCTGTTGCATCAATTTTTACATTCTTTTCGGGGGCCATATTCGGTTACGTGACGCTTAAAAAACACCTGAAATTTTCAATTAAAGACATCTTCTATTTAGGGTATCTTGAATTGATAGAATTAATAGGCATGCTTTATAACAAGATGAGGAAAAAAGAAACCGGGCAAATTTAATATGGAGCTTAAGAACCGCAATATCATCATATTTTCACAGATGCAGTTTGATGGCCGCCTTGAATCAACAAACTACACCATGGCCCGGTATTTGGCTAAAAACAACTTTGTTTACTTTGTTGACAGGCCTTTTACCTGGAGAGATTACATAAGATATAAAGATACTCCCGAGTATAAAATCAGGAAACCTCATTTTTTTTCATCAACCAACAACATTATACAAACAGAAATACCAAATCTTAAAATTGTTATTTCACCCCCGGTACCCTCTATCAATATGCTACCCGAGGGGTGGTTGTATCGTATTGCCCTTAGAGTGAATGAACTAATAGTTGCAGCAAGACTCAAAAAGGTAATCAGGAATTTTAATATTACAGATTACATTTATATCAACTCATACAACTATACCTACCCTACTTTTCATAATTTGATAAAGCCGGCATTAACGGTTTACCACTGTGTTGATC
>NZ_JBFUKF010000408.1:0-4452 GCF_056400985.1 Mucilaginibacter sp. P4_G9
GTATGGAATTATCGCCATAAACGATAAATAAATCTGATGCCGGTTTGTATCGCCATTGCAGGCGTACATTGGTATTCATGTTTTTAACCTGTCCGTTGTACTGCGCGTAAGTGGTAAAATAAAGTGTATTGCTCAGGGTAATATCTGCCTTTGGGCCAATTAGCCAAAAACTGGTATTGCCATAGGGTTGCGGCAGCCTAAGGTTAATGTACGAGCTGTTTAATGCCAGGTTAACGTAAGGCTGAAACCGGTAACCCAATTGCCCGGTAATACTTGTACGGTTGCCATCCAGGTAATATCCACCATRCAGGGCATCAATCAAATAAGTAAATAAAGCCTGTGGCTTGGATGTAAACTGTACATCAAGTGTTTGCCAATGATGTTGTGAACCAACAGCAAGGGGTGTTTTGCCGGTATTGGTAGGATCAAAAGGTATAAGCAGCTTTATATAAGTATCAATACCCGATACCGAAAACGTATTGCGGTTACGCAGGGTTAACAAATAAGTTAGGTTACTCTCATTATCTGTACGCTTAAAGTTTTCGTTGAAATAGTAATTACTGGTTAATTGAATCCCATGAATCAGCACATCGCCCCCTTTAGGGAAAAAGTTATGCAATATCAACGGACTTATCTTGTTATACCCAACGCGTGGCACATACCCAACACCGGCGGTATAATTTTTACCAACATACTCATCCTGTAAATAAAGTGTCCAATATTTACTTAGGTATTGCAGGTGGGCAGCGGCTACTATGTCGTGTCCCTTTACGCCTGGTGTAAACGACTTTAATCCTAAAAGTTTACCTGTCCATAAATTACTTGGCGATGCCAGGTTATACTCCATACCAATGTTACGGTTATAGGTGTTTCCGGGCGTTGTAGTACCCGTCGCATCTTTATTAATGAACATAAAAGCTATGTTCGACCGGCCGAACATTCTTCTTTGCAGGGTGAGCACACCATAGTTTTGTGCAGGTTGCGCAGCATCATTCGCTTCTCCGGTTTGTATGTCCATTAGCCCAACACGCCAGTCCCGGTCAATTTTACCGGTGAGCCTTGTACCAAACCTTATAGGCGCATTTAACCCGATACGCCGTGAAAAAAATGGACGGATATCGGCATAGCCAAAATTGGCGAACAGATCGCCATTCTCTAAAAAAAACTGGCGCTTCTCCGGAAAAAAGAGCTCATACCGGTTAAGGTTAATTACCTGCTGATCTACATCCACCTGCGAAAAATCGGGGTTTACTGTAAGGTCAAGATTTAAAGATGATGTGAGCCCAATCTTGGCATCACCGCCAAAATCCTTTCGCCAGTCGGTTTTGGTTTTAGCAGTATAGTCTTTTGATATTCCTCCAAGCGCGTATGGAATAATGGAGATATTTGTACCAGCATCCGGCGGCAATTCGTCCCAAACCAATGAACCTGTATATGCCAGCGATGCAGTAGGAAACTGCCTTGGCACCGGTGCCCAGCTTGATTTTTCGGTTGTTTTTAAATCATTGCGGCTAAAGTTGATACCCCACAAACCTACACCTTTTTTATAGCGAATACTTTTAAATGGGATAGCGGCTTCAAATACCCACCTATCAGGATAGTTCTTCACCACCGATGTCCATTTGTTATCCCAGCTCAGGTCAACTTTGCCACCTTCGTACATGGTGCCATCCCACTGGGCTCCGGCGGCATTTGCCCCAAAACTAAAACCATCGGTACGGGCATCAAATGGATCAATAAAAACCAGGAAGTTATCGTTTTTCTGAAAGTTAAAATCACGTTTAAGCGACTCAACCATGTATTCGCCTGCGTCGGCTGTATAACAAATTGCTATAAGGTAAAGATTATTGTTATCAAAGGTCATCCTTACCTCGGTATGCACTTTGGCAAGGCTGGTATCCATAGGTGTCACCATGAAAAAATTATTGGCAGAATCTGCCTTGAGCCAGGCATCATCCATAACACCGTCAATAGTAATGGGCGATGCAGCCCTGCGAATGTGGTATTGATACCCCGCGTTCTTTTTTTGGGCCGATGAAGAAAAACACAAAAAGCATAAACCCGGCAGCAATAAAATTTTTAGTAGTAAAGCCGCTTTTATGCCCTTCAATTTTTAATAGTTTAAATTAGTGAGAAGTTTAAACATGCCTCAGCCCGCATTTTATTGCAGGCTGAGACATGTTTTTGTTCCGAAAGATAATAATTACATATTAATCACTAAAGCTTTACCTGCATATTTAATTATTTTATCGGCTTTGGCTGTTATTTCAACATCCGATCCGTGCGATCCTTTCACCATTACGATATTGAAAGTGCGATTTTTAAGCATGCCCGGGAAATGACCTTTTGTATCAGAGATCGTCAGTTTACGGGTTTTATCATTCCAATTGAAGGTAAAGGTTGCAAACTGGCCTTTTTCGTAATTGTAATTATCGTTCTCATCTTCATAAAACCTGAATGTACCATCGGCACCAGGATATATTCTCAATTCAATATTGTCAGCCGGTTTCTCCGTAGCATATTCTATATGCGGTCCCATCGGGATTATAGAACCTGCTTTTACGTATAAAGGTAAAATCTCGATAGGTGCAGCAGCGCTAATGGTTTGGCCCCCATCCAGTACTTCGCCATTCCAAAAGTTGTACCATTTGGTACCTGCAGGCAGGTAAACCTGGCGGGCCTTGGCTTTTTTGTCGGCATCAGCAGCAGTGTATAATTGCTCGGTAACCGGGTTAACCATAAATGCCGGACCAAACATGTACTGATCTGGTATGCTATAAACCTTATTATCGTTCCTGAAATCGAATGGCAAGGCGCGCATCATGGTATAGTTTTCGGTAGTTGAACGACCAGCCAATGAGTAAATGTAAGGGAGTAAACGGTAACGCAGCTTATCAAAATTTAATAGTATGGCTTTGGTATTGTCATCCCAGTTTGAGCTAAACAACGCGCGCTCGCCTTTACCGTGGATACGGAAGATAGGACTAAATGCCCCAAACTGAAACCAACGGGTAAACAGTTCGCGCTTGTCGGGCTGCGACCAATCGGCAGCTTTCCAATGAAAATGGTAACCACCGATATCTGATGTCCAGTAAGGTAAACCAGATGCGCAGGCATTTATGCCCTGTGGTACCTGGTTCTTGAAATCTTTAAAAGTACACTCAATATCGCCCGACCATAAGGTTGATGCATTACGCTGTTCGCCGGCAAATGATTGCCTTACTAAAAAGAATGCGCGCTTGTTGGGAATATCCCTGCGCCAGCCTTCATAAACGCCTTTGGTATGCTGCAATGAATAAGTGTTAAAATAATCAATACCCTTACCAATGCTAAAATTGCTTTGGCGACGGGCATCCTGTAGGGCACCATTATCCGGCTCGCACTGATCAATCCACCAGGCATCGAAACCATAGCGTTTAACCAGGCTGTCGCGTGCCTGTTGCCAGTAAAGTTCGCGGGCTTTGGGGTTATGTGCATCGTAATAAGTATCAAAAGTATGGGTAACTACGTTATCCCAGGTAATATCTGTTAAGCCACCCATTTTTTCTAAAGCATCATAATTTGGTGTGCCTTTGCCAAATACCGGCCATATCGAGATCATGGCATGGATGTTTGCCTTGTGCAATTCATCAACCATTTGTTGTGGGTGCGGATAACGTTCGGGTTTCATCACATGCGAGCCAATTGGCAACGGATCCCAGTAATACCAATCCTGCACAATCACATCAACCGGGATATGATTGTTACGGTAATTATCTTTTACACCAATGATCTCTTTTTCGCTCAAATACCTATCCTGCGATTGGAAAAGCCCGAAAGCCCATTTACCAAACATTGGCGCACGGCCGGTTGCGGTGCGATAAAGATCGATGATATGATCAAACGTTGGACCATAGAAAAAGAGGTAATCAACCTGTTTACCACTTTCAGATACGTATTTGAATTTAGTATTACTGGCTTCGGCACCATAAAAGTTAGATGCCGAATAATTATCCCAAAGTAAGCCATATCCCTTGGTGGATAGCAATACCGGGATAGCACCGGTAAGATACTTTATCAGCAACTCCTGGTTGCGGCCTTTATAATTGATGGATAAAGAATCAAGCGGGTGACAGCCCAAACCATACAATGCCTCGTTTGATGGTGAGGTGAATTGCGTGCTTACATTATAGGTGCTGATACCGGCGATGGTTGCCGGGGTTATGGTTTTATTTTCGCTATCCTCAGCAGTGATAACTTCCCCTTTTAAATTGGTATAGGTGATGGCGTTGGTAGCCTTATCTACCTTTATTTTTAATTTTGCCGTTGAAATTACCACCTCGGTTTTGGTTTCGGCAACCTGGTAAACAGTTGGCGTTTTCCAACCATTAACCACTACCAATGACGGTTTGGTTTCAAAAGCATTAAAGATGGTATACTTTACTTCAATGATATCATCCCTGCGTACAAGTA
>NZ_JBFUKF010000409.1:0-4437 GCF_056400985.1 Mucilaginibacter sp. P4_G9
AGATTAAGCTGGCCAGCAGTGATGTTTCCAGATGTGCCGCCATTATAGGCCCTTGTACGTATCATATTTACGTATTGTAAAGCCGTAGCCGCATTACCGCCTGTACCGCCGCGCAATACTGCTTCTGCATAAATAAGATAGGCATCTGCCAAACGGAACATAGGGAAATCGGTATCGGGGAATGTACCGGTAGGGTCTGAGCCTGCTACACCCGCCGATGTTAAGTTCTTGAATTTTTCAATAGCATAACCATCGGTAAATGCGTACTCATCATTAATTTCAAGATTCTGACCATCTGTAAAGAAACCGGCTCTTTTATCGGTATTACCGCTTGCATCTGTAAACAAGCTTACATACTGTTTAGTTGTGCGGATACCTCCCCAGCCACCACCAATACCAAAATCTGCAGGGTTCATTTTACCACCCACGGGTGCGTGGATCAGGTAAGTGATACCACCATAACCCTGGGTATGTAGGCCATCAAAAGTGATAGGGAAAACAATTTCGTTTGATTTGTTATTGTCGGCAAGAAAAAGGTTTTTAAAAGTGGGCTCCAGTGTGTAACCGGCAGCAATAACTTTACTGGCATAAGTTATGGCATCGGTGCTTCTGTCTGTACCGGTGTATACTTTTGCATTAAGGTATAGTTTAGCTAAAAGCATCCAGTTGGCAGCCTTATCGGCACGGCCATACTCAAAACGGGGAGCACCCATATCGGCTTCGCAAGCTTTTAATTCGCTTTCAATATAAGCAAAGATTTCTGCACGTGTTTTCTGTTTTGGGAAAAATACGCCCACTACATCGTTCTCGGTAACAAAAGGAACGGAACCGAACAAATCGATGGCATGCCAATAGCTTAGTGCCCTCAAAAAGCGGGCTTCGGCACGGTATTGTTTTGCTAAAGTTAAGTTATTGCCTGTAATGCCGTTGCCGGCTAATTTATCATCAGTTGTTTGACGTATAAATTCGTTGTTTAAAGAAACCACGTAAAATATACGGTTGTACATGGCGGTAATGAATTCGTTTTGCGAATTCCATGTCATGTTATGCAGGTTGTGTATGGTACCATCGTTCCAAACAATGGCGGCTTCATCTGTAGTTAACTCCTGCATGTTGTAATATTCGCGCAGGTAGTTACCAAAACCTTCGTCAATACCGGCAATGTCCGGGTTACCGGCCGGGCCTTGCTGTCCGCTAAGGGCAAATGATGAATATAATTTAGCCAATATTTGTTTATAGTTGTTAAAGTCGGTATAAACCTTATCGGTGGTAACAGCATTTTTAGGTGTCAGGTCTTTCTTACATGACGTTAAACCAACTGATATGCCTATCACTATGATAGTCGTCAGCCATATTAAATTTCTTTTTGTCATATCTAAATTTCTTATGAATTATAAACTCAGGTTTAAACCAAGTGTGTAAACTCTTGGGCGTGGGTAGAAGTTATTGTCAACGCCGCCATTAACTTCAGGGTCAAGGCCCTTGTATTTGGTTATTATAAACACATTAGATACGTTAAATGATGCCCTTAGGTTGTGTGATCCTAAGATGTCAAAAGTATAGCCTAATGTTGCATAATCCATACGCAGGAATGAGGCATTCTCTACATAGTAATCAGAGTATAACTGGTACTGATTAAATTGAGTTGATAATACGCTTGACGGAAGATTGGTTAAGTAGCCCGAGAATTTTAAACCTGCATAAGCACCGTTAGCTGCCGATTGTGCATTATATAAATAGTTGCCCAGGTTGGCACGTGCACTGAAGCCTAAATTCCATTTTTTGTAAGTAACATTGGAGTTAAAGCCCATGAATACTTTCGGATCCGACTGTTTGTAAAGGTACTTGTCATCAATAGTTGATCCGTTTTTATTCCTGTCAACGTATACCCCTTCCAATGGAAGTCCGTTTTGATCGTAAACTTGTTGGTAAACATAAAATGCACCCGGGTTTTGACCGGCCTGGTATGAACCAATGGTGTTGCCAACGCCGCCAGGGATACCATTCACTGCTATTTTTTGGGTGGGATCACCTGTTAGGGATATATTGGTGATTTTACGCTTATTAAGTGAGATGTTATAACCTAATGTCCAATTTACATCTTTAGACGCGACGGCAATAAAATTGACATTAAAATCGATACCTTTAGTGGTTAGTTTACCGATATTGGCCGTTATAAAATTGCTTAAATTTGTACCAGCCGGTATAGGAGTGAAGATTAAAAGATCTTTTGTTTTTTTGCTGTAAATATCAATTGTTCCGTTAATTCTGCCGTTCAGAAAGGCAAAATCCAAACCTAAGTTTGTGGTGGCGGTTGATTCCCATTTCAGGTCGGTGTTATAAGCATCAGGACGTAATGTGTTGACAAATGTTTTGTCACCAAACTGGTATTGAGCTGCATTGTTGCTTGGTTCATAAACAGCTAAATAAGGAAAATAAAGGCCAATATCTTGTTGACCTGTAATACCATAACTTGCCCTGAATTTTAGGTCGGATACGAAATCAACACTTTTTAAGAAAGATTCTTCTTTGGCACGCCATGCAAACGCCACTGAAGGGAAATAACCGTTCCTGTGCAGTTCAGAGAAACGCGATGAGCGGTCATCCCTGATACTGGCTGTAAGTAAATACCTATCATTAAATGAGTAATTTAAACGCGCAAAAGGCGACTCTATATAGTATTGACCATAAGCCGGAACAGCCGGTGTACCAACCGGGGTGATTTTATCGGCTTTATAACCCTGGAAAGTATGGTAATAAGTGTTAAAATACTGATAAGAATAACCACCCTGTAATTCAACATGGCTTTTGATCTCTTTAAAATCCTTGGTGTACTTTAAATAATAATCTGTATTGTACGTGTATGATTCACTAAAGTAATTTTGGTATGAACCACCTTGTAAAAAATTAGATGCAGCCGTAGCCGGAATAAACGTAAATCCATCGCCATCTGCCAAATCTCCGCCAAATGTCGCATTAGCCTGCAATTCTTTCAGGAAAGGGAATGTATAGTTTAAAGTTAATGTACCTATACCTCTTTTAGCCGTACCTTTTGCATTTTGCTCATTAAGCAAACCCACCGGGTTACGCGGGGCAAATGTATTTGGTTTTCCGCCGTTATCCAGCCATTCAAAATAACCACCATATTTGGTTTTATCAGCCGAATAAACTGGTTGGGTAGGGTCAAAGCTGATTGCACTGCCTATAGCGCCGGCAGCAAAATGGCTGTCGGTGTAGCTTCCTTTCAAACTCAGATCAACTTTTAAACTACCACGTAAAAAGTCGTGGTTAATGTTAAAAGTAGCAGTTGTTCTTTTAAGGTTATCAGTTTTAACAATACCATCCTGGCTTAAATAACCAATAGATAACCGGTAAGGTAAACCTTTGATACCACCGCTTATGCTCAGGTTGTTATCATAAGTATAAGCCGGGCGATAGATCAGGCTTTGCCAGTCGGTATTCGCAGTCCCCATCAGGTTGGCCTGTGCCGGGCTTTTTTCGTTAACAGCTTTACGGAACTGATCGGCAGTTAAAACGCTTACTTCCTTGGTTATTTTTGAAAGCGCGGTTTTTGAATCAAAGTTGATACTCACCTTACTGTCACCTTTGCCTTTTTTGGTAGTGATGATAATAACGCCATTTGATGCCCGCGAACCATAAATAGCAGTTGCAGATGCATCTTTAAGGATATTGTATGATTCAATATCATTAGGGTTAATCAAACTTAAAGGATTAGATACACCGCTGATACTGGTATTGCCCAGGGGGATGCCATCAACTACGATAAGCGGATCATTTGATGCATTTAGTGATGCACCCCCACGGATACGGATAGTGCTTCCAGAACCGGGAGCACCGCTGTTTGACGTGATCTGCACACCGGATACCTTACCCATGATCAATTGCTCTGGCGTTGTTACGGGGCCCTGGTTAAAATCCTTGGCAGAAATAGAGGTAACTGATCCGGTCAGGTCTTTCTTCTTTTGTGTACCGTAACCTACTACCACCACTTCGTTCAGGTTTTGATTGTCGGGCTGTAGTGAAAAGTTTACCTCAACTGCAGAGGTGCCTACTGTTACGGTTTTCTTTAAAGCTACATAACCTAAAAATTTAGCGGTTACGGTAACGTTCCCGGTCTTAACGCCGGTTATGGTATAGTTACCATTAGCATCGGTAGTTGCACCAATGGTTGTACCATCAACAGTAACTGAAGCGCCGKGCAGGGGCGCACTGGTTTCGTCTAATACCTTACCTCTGATGCTTCCTGTTTGGGCAAATGCCATCACTGACATCATTAGAAAGGCACAAAGAAGAACGTACTTTTTTGAGTAATTTTTTCTCATTTACTTTTGGGTTTGTGTGAATAAAAAAGGCTTATTTAGCCGGTATTTAATTGGTATGATAATTTTGCTGTAATAGCACGTGACTAATTTACAT
>NZ_JBFUKF010000410.1:0-4423 GCF_056400985.1 Mucilaginibacter sp. P4_G9
GATTCTTCGTTTTTTTACAGGAGAATAAAGATATAACTGTAATAAGAGATATCAATATTGTAAAACAATACTTAATTTTCATTTTGGCTTAATTTTAATTATTTAAAAAGCCCCGCGGCGATATGCTGCCGTGGGGCTGTAGGCTATTTAATTTTTCACACACCTAATATTGTCAATAGCGGCATAAAAACCAGTTCCAGTTGGCGAAGTACTGAAATTTTTAAGGGTCATATTATAACTATTCGCACCGGTAGGCCCTAATAATTGGCTTATTTGAGTAATTGATTCGCCATCCCCTAATTCGTCAACTTTTGATCTGAAGTCAGATAAAGGAATAGTTACGGTTTGCCAACCTTTCGTTTTAAAAGCTTTGGTAACATTTGAACCAGGGATTTTCCATGGCTCATAACGCGCAACATAACTGTCACCTGCAAATTCAGTTCTGATATAAAGCGTACCTCCATTCCATGGGTGGGCCACACTTATTTCAAATTGAAGGGCCCAGTGTGAAGGAGGATCTGTAAGATTTGCCACAGGTACCCAGTGATTACCCGTATTAGAATTACCCAATGGGGCGTATTTACTTGCACCGCCATCTAAAACAGGAGAATCAAAATATATATACATAGTATTATTTGTTCCCATCGAACCATTAAAATCGGCCACAGGGCCGAAAGCCAATTTTTCATCTCCCCACCAGGGATAACCAAAATTATCACCCCACTCAAAATTTGCTAAAAGACCATCAGTAACGCCATTTTGAGTATTTACTTTATAAGGAGTAGAAATCGTGCCATAACTGGTAACAATGGTCACTGGCCCACTGGAGTAGCTATTCCTATCTGGAGCCGAAAACTTAACATAAGCGCCATGTGGACTTTCTGTGAAATTTGTAATAGTAGCACCGCCAAAAGAAATTGACTGGATAGTCTTAAGGTAAGTACCATAAACATAAACCGAATCACCAGCGTTGGCATTAGCGTTGGAAATGCTGCTAATGATTGGCTTTGCATTTATGGTATCCCGGGCAGTACCAGACTTAGTAGTTACTATGATAAACTTGTCGGATGTTGTTGCCGGCATCAGAAAACCAAGAGAGGTGCCATCGGCATTCGAGTTAAATTTTGGAATTTTGGTTCCGCCATATGAAAACTGCTGAACCAATACTAAATTGGAACCGTACAGATAAACCGAATCGCCGGGGGCGGCAAACACATCGGATACGGCGCTAATAGTTGGCGCCGGCGGGCCTAATTTGAAAGCGAACGTTGCTGAACCTGCTCCTGTAACATATTTTACCGTATACAGTTTGGCAGTATCAATTTTTCCAAAATCTATATTAGGGATTTTCACCACAGCACTGCCGGGGGCAAATAAAGCTGTGTTAAAAGAGGCGGGAACCCCATCAAAATAAATTTGAGTTGCATTTTGCAAATTCTGCCCGGTTATTACCACCCATTGACCTTTTGCTACGGCGCTATTTAAAACCGTATCATTAGGTGAGGCTACGTAACTTTTAATAGCCGCGATAACCGGAGGGGCGCTGCTGCCGCCATCTGCATTCTTTTTACAAGCTGGTGATAAAGCCACGATCATAAACAAAAGCGGCAAAAAACACAGGCGTAAGTATGATTTCTTTTTCATAACAAAATATTTAAAATGTTTTAATTAATAGTAAGGTACCGGCGGCTGTGCCAATTTAGGGTCGGTGGTTAACTCTGATGACGGAACCGGCAACGTAAATGAATTGATAGTTGCCGGAAGCGTAACTGGCGGAGCAATAGTATCCCTTGTAGCCTTACGCGTTACAGGGTCATAAGTAAACGAAATCCGGCCGTGGGTGGCATCCTGATCATTAAGAAACTTCACAGCATTCGACGGATCATAATAAGAATACCTAACCAGGTCTATCCAATATTGTCCTTCAAAAGCAAGTTCAACCCTTCTCTCCGTGCGCAATAAAGCCGGGGTTATCACATCCACAATATCAACGCCGGCCCTTGTCCGCACTTTATTAAAATAAAATCGGGCTTCAGCATCGCTCGTACTGGCATTATTGCCCAAAATAGCTTCGACATATACCAAATACACATCGGCCAACCTTAGGATTGCATTATGTTCGGGGGATGACCATCCGTCCATTGTTGGCGAATTGTTGTCTTTTTCGTTGCCAATAATGTGTTTTTTCAGGCCCGTCCCTGTCGCCTTATAACCACCACCGGCGGCATTCAATTCGGGATAAAAATCTCCATTCAACATAATAGTGGCTTTGCGCCTTACCGTATCCTTAGCAGAATACATCCGGTATAAATCATAGGTTGGTTGTAAGGCTTGCCATCCACCTTGTTTTTGTGGAAGTATATCTGCGCTTGGTGAAAAATAAAGTTGTATAGCATTGCCACCTCCATAACCTACACCAGCGGCCCATTGAAGCGCGAACAACGACTCAGGGTTATCGTTGTTTTGCGCCTTGAAAAGGTCATAATAGCTGGGCAGCAAATCTAAATTGCTTTTACACACATTGCCCGCATACTTTTTGGCACTGTCAAGCAAGGCCTGATCGCGTGAACCGCTTTTGCCTACACCTGCCATCGTCAGATATACTTTGCCCAGCATTCCCTGCGCCGACCAGGTAGTCACCCGGCCTTTTTCGTCTGTTTTTGGGAGGTTTTGCGCTGCGAAGGTTAAGTCTTTGGCAATGAATTTATAAACATCCGAAACAATATTACGGGGAAGCAGCGGATCTTTAATCAGTTTGCTGTTATCTTCAATAATTGGCACTGCACCCCAATATACCGCCAAATGATAATAAGCAACGGCACGAACAAACTTCGCCTCAGCTATGGCCGCATTTTTGTCTGCCGCTGAAATGGACGGATCAGCCTGGGTCTGTATGGCGTTGATAACGCCATTACATTGCGCAATAACATTGTACAACCCAACCCAGCCATTTGTCACCAGACCATTTTGCGCGGTAATAGTGCGTGTAAAAAGCTGTACTAAATCGTTACTATACTGAAAGCTGCCGGTGCCGCTCAATACGTCGCCAAATGGTATCATGGCACCATTATTCCATTGAAACCACTGCGAACCGCCGTAAAGGCTTGCCGTAGCCAGGCGTAAATCGGAGGTGGTTTTGTAAAAATTAAGAGAACTTATCTGCGAGTTGGACGGACGGTCCAAAAAACTCTTTTTACATCCGGCCACTGCTGCCGCACATAGCAGGATGATGATAATTTTGTTAATTGATTTCATAAACATATATTTTTAATCGGTGATCGTTTTATTATTTCAAGGTTATGTTTGCACCAACAGTAAATACTCTTGGCTGCGGGTAATAACCGCTGTCCCAACCTGCCTGAAGCGGGTTCCACGAACCAATTTCAGGATCCATGCCTTTATATTTTGTAATGATAAAGGCATTGGATACGTTGGCATATATCCTGACAGACCGCACAGCTATTTTTGACAAAAGGCTTTCTGAGAACCGGTAACCTAAGGTGATATTTTTGCACCGCAGGAACGATCCATCCTCGATCATCAAACTATTAGGACGGTTATTGCTGTTGGTATTGTCATTTCTCACGCCTACAATTGTTGTATTTGGGTTGGTAACATATACATTGTTAACATCGGACGAAGAGCCGGTAGGATCTACCATAGCCAGTTTTGCATAATTTAATACCGATGTAAAATAGGTAGTATGATTTTGCGGATCGGATTGCTGTATAGCCATTTGATTGAACACCTTGTTGCCATAGCTGCCACTGAAGAAAATATTCAGATCAAAATTTTTGTAGTTAAATGTATTATTGATACCATACTGGAATTTCGGGATCGGGGAACCCAAAAAGGTTTGGTCCCTGGAGTCGATAATACCGTCGCCATTCAAATCCTTGAACATACGGTCGCCGTACCAGATACCACCGCCTGCCGGAGAAACCGGATAAGGGTTACCACTTGCGTTGGCAGGCAGGGCATGGTTTAGAAGATCAGATGGCTTTGCAAATATCCCATCAAATACGTAGCCGTAAAATTCGCCAACGGGCTGCCCCACCACGGTTTTTTCAATTATATCGTTAATTACATATGATTTCTGGCTTAGGTTAGCATCGGTTCCCCCGGCACCTAAATAGGTGACTTTATTGATATTTCGCGATATGGTGAAAGCAGTTTTCCAACTGAAATTTTTAGAAGTAATATTGGTAGAATTGATTTGTAAATCAACCCCTTTGTTGGTTAGCGAGCCGACATTGGCAAAAGGCGCTTGCATGGATCCCGGGCCCCAACCCGCTACAGTACCAGAGTATGCCGGAAGCGGCACCTGTAACAAAAGGTCCTTTGTTTCGCGGTCGTAAACGTCTAATGAAAAACCTAACCGCCCATTCCAGAACGATCCGTCGATCCCCGCGCTGTAATAATT
>NZ_JBFUKF010000411.1:0-4417 GCF_056400985.1 Mucilaginibacter sp. P4_G9
AGATAGCCTGAAACAAAGTGATGGCTTTCAGTACGACCTTATTGATGTAACCCGGCAGGTATTAGCAAATTATGCAACGCCATTGCAACAAAAAATGGCATCGGCCTATAAAAGCGGTGATAAGGAAGCGTTTAAAGAATATAGCACCACGTTTTTACAGTTAATGGATGATATGGATGCCCTGCTAAGCACCCGTAAAGACTTTTTATTGGGTAAATGGATCAACGAGGCAAGGGCAAACGGCATCACTGAAAAGGAAAAGAACCTATACGAATTTAATGCCCGCGACCTGGTTACCCTTTGGGGCGATAAGGAAAGCGGCCTACGCGAATACTCAAACAGGCAATGGGCCGGTTTAATACAGGGCTATTATAAGCCCCGCTGGGAACTGTATTTTGTGCAGCTTACAAAAGCAATGACAACAGGCACCCCTTTTAACGACAAGGCATTTGATGCACAGGTAAAAAATTGGGAATGGCAATGGGTTAATAAGCATGATAATGCTTATACCGATGTTGCCAAAGGCGATGGTGTAGAAAAAGCCAAGGCTTTGTTTGCAAAGTATAGCAGTTTGGTGTTGCAGGCAGCGTATTAGCCGCTACCTGTTTTTTTGTAGAGACGCATAATTGCGTCTCCCGCAGGACATTCCGAATTTACAAGATCGTCGATTTGCATTTGCAATTTGCGAGGTCGATTTGCACGTGGGAGATGCAATTATGCGCCTGTACGGTTGAAAAGGCAATAATCATAATCAATGACGGGTTGAAGCACGAACCCTACGCTACCATAACAAAAAACGTTGAATCATAAAACACATGATCAAAAGCACATACCAATTCCTAATAATCCTTATTTGCCTGGCATACAGCACAACCATAAATGCCCAATCAAGTAATGACCACATTTTCCCTCCATCGGCAGCGGCCAAACCTTATATTGATTTTGACAGCAAAGGTTTTTTGATAGCAGGCAAGCGTACCTTCCTTGTTTCTGCAGGGTTAGAATATGCAAGAATCCCGCACCAGCTTTGGCGTGATAGGTTGCTGCGCATCAAGCAGGCCGGATTTAATTGTATTGAGATTTACACCATCTGGAATTTTCATGAAGCACAGGAAGGCAAATTTGATTTTACCGGCGACCATGACCTCAACCAGTTTTTAAAAGAGGTTAAAGACCTTGGCATGTACTCCATCGTTCGTGTAGGTCCGTACTACTGTGCCGAATGGGATAATGGAGGCTACCCTATCTGGCTCAAGTTTAAAAAGGGATTGCGGGTACGGGAAGATAATCCATTGTTTGAAAAATACGTTGATCGTTTCTTCGATCATCTTTTACCCATTGTATTTAATAACCAGGTTAATAAAGGTGGTWCGGTGGTATTGGTTCAGTTAGAGAACGAACACCCCAAAGGCTGGGGTACAGTAATGCCCGATGGATATTTTAAACACTTGCAAACCAAGGCATTGACCATGGGGATGCAGGTGCCTTACTTTTTTAGCGGCCTGCATCATGCCAGCGATCCGGCGGGAGATGGGAAACTGGACGATGCCACAAGGCCCAATCCATGGTTTTCTACAGAGTTTTGGAGCGTATGGTATTCGCAGTACGGCGCTAAGCCCGGTGATGCCGTGCTTTACGACAGGCGCACCTGGAAAATTATAGCCAACGGCGGCAACGGGTATAATTATTATATGGCGCATGGCGGATCGAACTTTGGATATACCAATAACGATGAGGATGCAGCCTCCTATGATTATGGTGCTGCAATTGGGCAGGCAGGTGATCTGAGGCCGATATATTATACCTTTAAACGCGCGGCATGGTTTGCCCGCAGTTTCCAGGATGTTCTGGAAAACAGTGTAAATGATTCTGCTGCATTTAGTAAGATAGTAACAGACCCTTCTTTAAAAATTAGCGCGCGCAAAAGCCCGGTGGGAGAAATTGTCTTCCTCGACAATCCGGGTAAAGAAGCTATAACCGCGCAACTGCATTTCCCTAATGATAAAGTTTCGGGCGATAAGAAGATAACGGTTTTACCTGGCGAGATCTATCCCCTGGTTCACGATTATAATATCAATAATGAGGTTACGCTTCATTGGGCTTTAAGCAGGATTTTTGCCGTTGTAAAGCAGGATAATACCACAACAATTATTGCAGATGTTGAAGCAGGGATGCCTTTATCGTTGTATTTTACAGTCAAAAGCAAGGTATCAACTGTAAACTCAGCCGTAAAAATAGCGGGAGACCAGGTAATCATCAATGAAACGATGGCCGCTACGGAAAAGCCTTTGGAATACACTTTTAAAGTGGGTACACAAACCATCCGTGTTTTAGCAATGAACAGGCAATGGACCGATAAAACATATATTGACGAGATAGCAGGTAAAAACTATATCGTTAGCGGTGCTGCCTATTTGGGGAAAGCCGAAGTTAAGAGCGGGCAGTTTATTGCCGAAATGGAATCGCCATTGTTGGCAGATAAGCCGGATCAGGTATGGATCTATACAGATAAAAAATCAGTTCTTCTAAATCAGGCATCATCACCAGGCGCCAAACAACCCCAAAGCATTGCATTAAACAATTGGGAGTTTAAAAGTGCTTCGGGTTTTGCTGCTGCAAATTATAATACCGGCCAATGGTTGTCTTCAAAAGCCCCCTTACCCATGGGTGCGGATGGTGATATAACCGCCGATGCCTGGTACAAAACGTCAGTTACCATTCCGGCTACAGGCAAGTATACATTACAGGTTAATGGTAACGGCCTCGGCCAGGCCTTTATTGACGGAAAGCCAGCTGCTAACTGGAAGCTGAGCAACGCCGAAGTTTCACTTCAATTAAAAAAGGGCAAACATGCTTTAACTATTTTTACAGCCCATGACGGCCGCGATAAGCTGCCCGCTTATATTGGGCCAATAGATGAAGTGGATAGTAAAGGAATTTTTGGTAATGCGTTGATTAAAAAAGATGGTCCTTTCATTAGCGAAATAAATGATTGGTATTTTATGAAAGCAGAAAAAAATAGTGATGTTAAACAGGGGCCACCTGCATTTGATACTACCCTATTTAAAAAGTATAAAATAGGTGCTGATGCCTTTAATTTAAAAGAAGGATACGGGTGGTTTACTACAATTATACCACAACAACCTGCAGGTACATCAAAAATCACCTTGACGTTTAAAAGTATCGACGAAAATGCAACCGTATTCATCAATGGGAAACAGGTATTGCACCATGACGGCTGGAACCAGCCTTTTCAAATTAATATTACTGATACCGATATTTTAAAACATCCCGTTACACTATCCTTGTTTATTGAAAACTACTCCAACGAAGGCGGTATTGATCAGCCTGTAAAGATCAACGCTATCGGCGACGCCCAGGCAATAACTGGCTGGCAAATGAAGGGAGGTCCGGGTGATCCGCAAGCAATAAGGGGCTGGCAAACATTAACATCGGGTAATAAGATAAATAGTCCCTGCTTTTACCATGCCTCGTTTACCGTTCCGAAGCAAAAAGGGCAAAGTTTCATATGGCGGTTTGAGCCCAAAAAACTGGGACATGGTTCTGTTTGGATTAATGGGCATCATATTGGCCGCTACCCCGAAAAGATCCAGGTTTCCAGTTTGTATATACCCGAATGCTGGCTCAACAAGGGCTTAAACCAGTTGGTGATATATGATGAAGATGGTAAACAACCTAACAATACCATAATTGCTGCCGAGCCCGAAGCCGGGCGTACAACAACTCAACTAAGTGCTGATCTCAATTAATAAAACAAAAAATGGCTTTAACTACTGAAAGATTTACAGCGCTCGATATATTCCGTGGAATGACTATCTGCTTCATGATCATTGTGAATGCACCGGGTTCGGGCGCAAACGTATGGGCACCGCTCGACCATGCTCCATGGATAGGTTTTACTCCAACCGACCTTGTGTTTCCGTCCTTCCTGTTTGCAGTTGGTAACGCGCTTAGCTTCTCTAAAAAGAAGTTTGAGTCGGATACGGCATTTATCGGCAAGATATTTAAAAGAACGGTTATTATATTTCTATTAGGGTACCTTATGTACTGGTTCCCGTTCTTCCATCGTGTTAATGATGGCTGGGCTTTTAACCCGCTTAGCCATACCCGTATTATGGGCGTGCTGCAGCGTATTGCTTTGTGCTACTTTTTCGGCGCTTTAATAGTTCATTATTGCTCCAAAAAAACAGCTGTTATCATATCCGCATTACTATTAATTGGATACTGGGCGTTTTTACTTTTTTTTGGCGAACCAGGCAAAGAGTTTACCATGCTGGGCAATGCCGGTACCCGTCTTGATATTGTATTATTAGGCAATGATCATTTATACCACGATAAAGGCGGCCCCATAGCTTTTGATCCGGAAGGTTTATTAAGCACATTAACAGGCATAGTG
>NZ_JBFUKF010000412.1:0-4396 GCF_056400985.1 Mucilaginibacter sp. P4_G9
ATATGGCCACGCTTTGGATAATCGTTTATAAATTATAACTTTAAATAATCTATTACCACCTTTCAGGAATATTTAGCCCTGCTTTTCGCATAATTTCATCATAGGAGATTTCTCTTCGCCCCGGCGCTTCTATCCCCGCTGGCTCATCGAAATGACATATTGTAAGAATAAAGAAAGAAGTGTACATAGATTAGCCCTCCCTTCCGGGTTGGGTCAGCCTACAAATACAACTCCAGTTCCCCTTTACCTTCACGGATAACTTCAAAGTCGCCGGATGTGCAGTCAACAACTGTTGAAGCCACGTTATCGCCATAGCCGCCGTCGATTACTATATCAACCAGGTCCTGGTATTTTTCATAGATCAGTTCGGGGTCAGTAGAATATTCTATGATATCATCATCATCCCTGATAGAGGTAGAAAGGATCGGGTTGCCCAATACGTGCACAATTTCGCGAGCAATATTATTATCGGGC
Organism: Mucilaginibacter sp. P4_G9; assembly: GCF_056400985.1. Lineage (NCBI taxonomy): Bacteria > Pseudomonadati > Bacteroidota > Sphingobacteriia > Sphingobacteriales > Sphingobacteriaceae > Mucilaginibacter > Mucilaginibacter sp. P4_G9. The sequence continues at coordinate 475 of NZ_JBFUKF010000412.1, forward strand.
ACCCTTATACCAACCGTTTTTTTATTGGAGCTTAATAGCTTTGGTACTTTGTGGCTGGCGTTAAATATAAAAGTGAACGGCCCCGGTAACGCTTTTTTCAACACCCGGAAGGTGGTGTTATCAATCGGTTTTATATAGTCGGATATATGGCTTAGGTCGTAACAGATAAAGGAAAAATTTGCCTTTTCGGGTTTGATATTCCTGATCCTGCAAATAGCTTCGATAGCTTTGTGATTGGTAATATCGCAACCGAGGCCATAAATAGTATCAGTTGGATAGATGATTAATCCGCCTTTGCGTAATACTTCAACAACCTGTTCTATAGCTTTCGGGTTCGGGTTTTCGGGATATATTTTAATAAGCATAATAGATAAACAAATATACCGCTAAGTGGTTTAAAAAACGTTGTGATACAGGTATAATTGTCATAAATACCATGTTTTAATGACATGTATRGATACCACACCCGCCTTGTGATCGTCATTGCGAGTATCCACCAGGATAATCCTGGAAAAAATGAGGATGACGTGTTGGGTTTAGGGTCGCACAACACCCATGTCATACGAGCGCAGCGCGGCAATCGTGAACTGTGCAGGTCCGCTCTGTATAGCAAGCGATTGCTTCGTGCCTTATAATGAAGTGCTTGCAAGTGGTTGATTATCAATATATCTAAAGACACTTCTCGTTGTGAGAGAATGATTGTTAAAAAAGGGCTGTCATGCTGAGCCTGTCGAAGCATAGCGGGTGAAGGCCTCTGCGCACGACCCTTCGACAGGCTCAGGGTGACAGGCCAACTACTTGCATAAGTAAACACGTCATCGCGATTTTTTTCAGGTTCTTACCTGATGGATACTCGCAATGACATAGATTATATTAAAAAAATAGATCTGGTAATCAGCTGTTTGCAAGCGCATCATTATAAGGGACGAAGCAATCCCCCGATTCACAGTGTAGTTTTGCAAATCCGCTCTGTATAGTTTGGGATTGCTTCGTTCCTCGCAATGACGGTCCATTTATCCCATTTGAGCAGCTTGCAATGACGGTCTCATTTTAAGCAGCTTCTTGATAAACCCAACAAACAGCAAGCAACACTTCTACTTCCTCTTCAGCGTTGTATGGGCCTTTGCTCCATTAGCAGCTATATCAACCCCGATAGAATCTCCATAAAACTTACCGCTGTGAGGGATCTCGAGGTCGCCTAATGTTACGGTGAAAGTGAATTTATCGCCGTTTACTTTACCATCATCAATAGGGAGTTCGCCTTTAGGTGTTTGTGCAGATCCGGTTAATTTATCACCGTCAATTTTAAAATCATAAATTAGGGGATATTTATCACCATTCTCGGTTGTAAGGATACCCGTCCACTTGCCCGAGAAATCGGCAATGGCAGCAAAACAGGCTAAAAAGCAGCATGATAACAATGCAGTTGTTAAAAATTTTCTTTTCATGAGTGTTGTTTCTTCTGCCGGTAAAAGTAGGTTCCGCATTAAAATTTATCATAAACAGCAGGTTAAGTTTTGCTTCAATTTTGTAGATGAAGAAATGGAAGGGGGGATTCATGAAAAGTTGAGATTTGTATGCTGGCAACGACTCACCCCGACATCGCTGCGCTCGTCACCCCTCTCTCCGCTTCGCGCATAGAGGGGCTAAAAATATAAAAAATGAGCTGCACCCTGTTTGAGGTGTGATGGTTTAACCGGACAGTGGACTCTCTTAGTTTTTAAATATGGTTAATAATAACTTGTTGTTTGTTTGTCGAGTTGGAATGTGGGAAACCTCCTTAGGTTTTCCATATTTCAACTCGTTTTTCTTTTTTTGCTTCTTTTTTTCTTTTTATCCGGACTCCTGTTTTTGTTGATAACTTGCCTGTCGCTCAAACGCCACCGGGCTGATATACCCCAGTGAGGAATGCCTGCGGATAGGATTGTAATACATCTCTATAAATTCAAAGATCTCTTTGCGGGCATTTTCTAATCCATCAAAAGACCCACCCTGCAACAACTCCGCTTTAAACCGGGAAAAGTGCGATTCCATAAAAGCATTGTCATAAGGGTTGTCAACTCCACTCATACTTTGAAGCAACTTATGCCCTGTCAACAGCTTACGAAATATCTTTCCGGCATACTGGCCGCCGCGATCTGAATGAATGATCAGACCGTTAACCGCATTCCGGTTGCTCAAGGACTTTTTAAACGCTTGTATGACCAGTTCTTCCCTCATATGGCCTAATAGTTGCCAGCCGGTTACCTTGCGGGAAAACAGATCCATCCAGACAGCAAGAAAGCCCCACCCTCCGCCTTTTAACGGGATATAGGTAATGTCACCTACCCATACCTCATTGATCCTTACGGGAAACACCCGGCCCTTTAATAAGTTAGGACTGATCGGGTATGGATGCCTGCTATCGGTAGTTCTGGGTACGAATGACTTAGGCTGAATCGCTTTTAACCCGTGTCGCCTTAATATCCACCGAACCTTGTAATGCCCTATCTTCAAACCGCTATCTGCTAACTCGGGTAATAACCGCCGGATGCCATAACGTCGCTTATGTAGCGTGAAGGCATCGACTACCTGGCTTTCTATTTGTTGTTTCAAGATACTTTCAGGGGCATTACCATGCTTTCGGTAAACATAATAACAGCTGCGGCTTATCGAAAGAACCTGGCACATAATGGTGACCGGAAAAAGTTGCTCCTGGGATAAAATAAAGGCATAAACCATCTTTAAATCCCCCGGCTGAAAATGCCCAATGCTTTTTTTAAAATATCCCTTTCCTGTTCCACTTCACGCAGGCGGGCCTTGATCCGCTCATGCTCAACCCCGGAAACATCCGGAATGACAACCGCGTTTGCTGATATAGTAGAAGAATGTGATGATCCTAAAGAATCAGTATATTCCGTTCTCCATCGATGGATCATGTTCTCATTAAGGTCCATTGATTTCGATATCTCGCGGGTCGAACGACCATTCAACACCATTCTTACAACATCTAATTTAAACTCAGCATCGTATTTCCTACGGGGCCTGTCTAACTTTTTTCCTTGCATCGATTCGCTAATTTAAGTAAATCCTACTGTCCGGTTTTATTAATGCATCTCAGTTTGCGGCGCAGCCGGAGAGAGGGTCGGCCAGCGTAGCGTAGCCGGGGTGAGTCGGCTCGTCGCCATGCTGAAACATCATTTCACCTTGCGATTGCAGATATTGAAAAAAAATAAGCGTGAGACGAATACCATCCACCTCACGCAAAGAAATTATTAAGCCTACTCAAACTTATCGGCTACTACCTGGATCTTTTTTCCCGGCTTTTCCTCGGCTTCAAATGTAAGCGTAACTTTGCCTGCTACACCCGTAATAGTTATTGTGGCGTTTTTTTCGTGATCACCATTTTCATCACTAAGTTTTGCTTTAATAACTGTTTTACCTTCTTTAAAAGGCGTTTGCCAGTCGCAGGTTTTTGAGCTGATTGGTCCCGACATCTTATGGTCATCACCTCCCGGAACAATGGTTATTTCTGTTTTGGAAATGGTAATAACCGTGTGTTCATCCCTGCTGTCGATGTGGCCCTGGTCATCAAACTGATTTGTTTTTGATGATGTTAAGGTTACGGTTTGCTCGCACTGTGCAAATCCTGCTGTGGAACCTGCTACCATCAAAAAGATGATGATAAGCGTTTTTTTTAAGTTGAATGCTGTTTTCATTTGTTGATTATTAAGGTTTAGATAAAGATAGGTGTTTTATATAGTATTATGCAATACAAAGTACTATATAAATTGTATGTAATTGATTTTCAATAAAATAATTTATTTGCGGGCTATTTTAATATCCTCGAAATGGTTTATTGGTGTAATACGGTGCTTATATTGAGTGTTCGGAAGAAATAGAAATGATTGAATCGATACTTAAAACCGATTGTCATTACGAA
>NZ_JBFUKF010000413.1:0-4396 GCF_056400985.1 Mucilaginibacter sp. P4_G9
GAAATGTGGTACATTTAATTACCAGTTATAAACCCATTTCTATTTGTCATTTCCTGCATGAAAAAGTTATTATTTGCACTTTTGTGTACAACATGCTTTTGTATCCCGGCTTTTTCGCAGGTGGCTAAGCAATCATTGTCGTTGGATGATGTTGTATCGCGTTTACAAACCTTATCAACCACCAAAGCCATTGAAAAAGTATACCTTCACTTTGACAGGACATTTTATAACGCCGGCGATACGGTTTTTTTTAAGGCTTACATTACCCTTGGCGAACAACACCAGTTATCAAAACTAAGCGGCGTATTACATGTCGACCTCATGAATACGAGCGATTCGCTGGTGCAGAATATATCCCTGCAAGCTGTCAATGGCATAGCCTGGGGCGATTTTGCGTTACCAAACAAATTGCCAAAAGGTATTTATCATATAAAAGCATATACCAAATGGATGCTCAATAATGCCGACCCTGGGATTTTTGATCAGCCGATAATAATTAACAGCGCTGTGCCTGCAACGCAGGTACTGGCTAGCCGGCCCGTTAACATCAGCAACAATAAGTTTGATATCCAGTTTTTTGCGGAAGGCGGAACTTTTGTAAACGATATACCTGCCAAACTCGCTTTTAAGGCCATGGGCCAAAATGGCCTGGGGGTGGATGTAAAAGGTGTGGTTGTTGATAACCTGAACACCGAAGTAACTAAATTTGAAGCCAAACACCTGGGAATGGGTATTATTTATATTACCCCGGTTGAAGGCCGAAGCTATAAAGCAAAGCTTACTTATGCTGATGGCACAAAGGCGGTTGTTGATTTACCTAAGGCTGATAGCAAAGGGATGGCCTTGCTGGTAAACAATGATAAACCAGATAAGCTGATGATAGAAATAAATGTAAACCGGCCATATTATCTTGAAAATAAGAACAAAGAAATTGGCGTGGTTATTTATTCAAACGGATCGGTACGTTCACTTAAAACAACGCTTGATAACCAGGTGCTTGATATTAATCTGGATAAAAAGGATTTTCAAACCGGTATAGTGCAGGTAACCTTGTTTTCGCAAGCCGGCGAACCTTTAAATGAGCGCCTGTCATTTATACAAAATAATGATCATATAAACTTACAAACCGTTTCTGATAAACCGGCTTACCCTGCCAGGGGCAAAGTACACGTAACTGTAAGTGCAAAAAAGGATGATAAACCGGTTATAGGTTACTTTTCGGCATCGGTTATTGATGCAACTAAAATACCTGTTGATGAAAGTGCCGAAACTACCATATTAACACACCTTTTATTAACATCTGCCTTACAGGGATTTGTTGAACAACCCAATTACTACTTTGCCCGCGTTACTGCCGATACCCGCGCAGATTTGGATATACTGATGCTTACACAGGGATACCGCCGCTTTACCTGGAAACAATTGCTTGGTGATGATCCTCAAACAGCTGCAACTTACCCTGTTGAAAAAGGGTTGGATATATCGGGCACGGTAAAAACAACTGCAGGTGTACCTGTTGCTAACGGGAGCGTTACTTTGCTTACTCAAAACGGAGGCACCATGTTAAACCAGGTAACCGATGCTAACGGCAGGTTTAATTTTGCCAATTTGATTTACACCACCAATACCACGTTTGTAATTCAGGCTAAAACCGAAGGAGGGAAAAGCAATACACAGATCATAATGGATCAGGCCCGGAGAATAAATATTTCAACAGGCAATGGCCCAACGCAGGGTAAGGGCGGTGCGGGCAATCCCGGGAGTACACCTGCTGTTGCAGCTACCTACCTGGCCGACGCAAGCGGGAAGTTATTAAAAGAGGTAACTGTTAAAGATAAATACTCAGATCCTGAGCATACTACAATTAGTCAGTTTAGTGATCAAACCGGGATATCGCGCGGCTTGGAGGGGCATTTACCCGGAGTTGCTTTAATGGGCGGGGTACCGTATTTAAGAGAAAGAGTTGGTTTAACAGGAGCAGGCCCCATGCTGGTGATAATAGATGGCGTGCAATCAAGTTCAAATGTTGATAACTTAAGCGTATCCGATGTAGTAAGTGTTAAAATGCTTAAAAATGTTGATGCAGCTATTTTTGGCTCTCAGGGGGCCAATGGTGTATTGTTAATTACCACGGCTAAAAATAAAACAGTAGCTGTAAATAAAAAGATTTCGCCGGGATTACTTTCTTATGCCCCCAGGGGATTTTATAAGGCCCGCGTATTTTATTCGCCCACTTACGGCACATCGGCTACGCAAAGCAATAAGGCTGATGAGCGCAGTACCATTTACTGGAACCCTGATATTGTTACCGATAAAGACGGCAATGCCTCCTTTGATTTTTACAATGCCGATGGAAAGGGCAATTACCGGGTAGTGGTTGAAGGCATGGACGAAGATGGCAATATGGGCCGCAGTGTTTATGCTTATAAAGTAGAGTGAAATTTATAAACAAAAAACCCCTGCCTTGCGGCAAGGGTTAAAAAAAACCACAACAATTGTTTAACCTTTTGGCCATCTTAACCTTAAGGTCAATTCCTAACTGCAATATGGTTATCTTAACAATATAACAATGCTGTTTATCAACTGTTTTTAATTGCTAAGACAATATTTTTTAAACAACGCTTAAGTTTTATTTGAACTTTGAATTGCTACCCAAACAAATTTCATCCTATATTTATACCAAACAAATCCATGAGAAGTATTATGAAAACATCTATTAAATTAAAAGCAGTATTGCTATTGGCATTTGCGCTATTTGTGAGCAGCCTTACATTTGCACAGGACAAAAAACCGGCAAGTCCGCATGACAGCACAAGTGCTACAGTAGCCGGTTCATTAATTAAAATTAAATATGGCAGTCCTTATGTAAAGGGGCGTAAAGTACTGGGCGAACTGGTGCCTTTTGATAAGGTATGGCGCGCGGGGGCCGATTCGGCAACAAGTATTACTACAAGCAAAGCTATCAAAGTGGAAGGCAAAGCGCTTCCTGCCGGAAGGTATGCATTCTTCGTAATTCCGTCTGCAAGCGGCACCTGGACACTTATTTTTGATAAAAACCCGAAACAATGGGGAGCTTATACTTACAAAGAAGCTAACGATCAGTTACGTGTAACGGTTAAAGGGAAAACCGTTCCTAAAAGCGAAAGCCTTAAATATACTATTACGCCAAAAGGCTTCAGCCTTAAATGGGATACTTTTGAGGTGCCTGTTTCAATAAAATAAGTATTTAAATTACCCAATTACATTAAAGCTCCTTCACCCGGAGCTTTTTTTGTATCCTGTTACTTGTATGAATAAAAAGCCGGGAAAAGACCGGAGGTTCTCTTCTATCTTAATTCTTATATCCCGGCTTTATTAATAAGCACTATATTTACTTAATGCGTAACCACATCAGCAAAAATCCCTTATTAAAAAGGATCATCGTTATATTGTTGCTGGCCATAACTACTTTTATACTGATGCAGTTTGCCAGCCATTCCGCATTGGTTGAGCGTTATTATTCAAATGGATTTTACAAATTTATCTGCTGGATTTTTCACCCGGTATTAAACCTGTTTCCCTTTAGTATTGGCGATCTGTTATACACCGCGGTTATAGTTGCTTTAATTTGGGGGATCGTGAGGATGATTAAACTGTTGTTTAAAAAGCAGTTTAAAATTGCCGGTATGCATTTCCTGGGATGGGTTATAAGTGTGCAGTCAGCTGTACTTGTTTTTTATTTGTTTTGGGGGATGAATTATTTCAGGCCATCGGCAGCAGAGCGCCTTAACCTGAGAGATACCTCCTTCACTACTGCCGACCTGAAGGCTGTAACTAAATTACTAATAGATAGTGCCAACAACTGCCGTGCACGTATAACTGCTGCAGATTTGGCTCAAAGCAACAATGCCATTTATCAAACAGCTGTTAATGCAGTGAGTTCACTCTCTGCGGATTCTGTTAACTTCCGGGCTTTTCATCCGGGAGTAAAGCCTTCGATGATCAGCTTTTTAATGAATTATATGGGCACATCGGGCTATTATAATCCTTTTACAACAGAGGCGCAGATCAATTATGAAATGCCTGTGTTTAACCGGCCGTTTGTTGCCTGTCATGAAATGTCGCACCAGGTAGGGTACGGAGCCGAGGATGAAGCTGATTTTGCCGGGTTTATTATCGGCATAAAATCACATGACCGCTTGCTGCGTTACTCGGCCTATCATTTAGCGGTTGATGAGTTTATGCATACCCTAAGGCGCAGGGATACCGTAGCCCATAAAAAATTAAGGGCAATGATATCTAAAGATGTACACCAGGATTTTGTAACCGAGCGCGCTTACTGGTTAGCTTACGAAAACAAGTTAAGCGCAATCAGCAGTATTTTTTATGATAATTTTCTGAAAGCCAATAATCAACC
>NZ_JBFUKF010000414.1:0-4391 GCF_056400985.1 Mucilaginibacter sp. P4_G9
CTATTTAACCAGTATGTTAATAACGTCTATCTTGCAGCTAATTTACAGGAATCGGGGTTAGCTTTCGAAGTGTTTGAAAAAGCGGTTACCGGTTATACCAATTTAAAACTCGCTCATAAATTATCACAAAATACTGCGGTGCTTACGGTTGTTGATTTTACCAAACCGAGCCGCGAAAAACGTATGTGGATAATTAATTTATTTAGCAAACAACTGTTACTAAATACCTGGGTGGCACACGGTGAAGGAAGCGGCATGGAAATGGCAAACCGGTTTTCTGATCGTAACGATTCGCATCAAAGCAGTTTGGGATTTTACCTGGCCGATGATGTTTATATGGGTAAACACGGCCGTTCTTTGCATTTGGACGGTATGGATGAAGGGTTTAACATAAGTGCCCGTCAACGGGGTATTGTTGTTCATGCTGCCGACTATGTGAGCCAGGGAGCAATTAACCAGTTGGGTAGGTTGGGCCGTAGTTTTGGCTGCCCTGCTGTTTCTCCTAATGTTGCTGATTTTGTTATCAATACTATACAGGGGAAATCGGTGTTTTTTATCAACGGTAATGATGACAGGTACACTTCAAAATACCTGGATGAAACCGCACCATTAAACCAGGTTGCAGCTGATTCAACATCATTTGATATAGCGAAACTTTAAGTACCTTATCCAATTATAAACCTGGATGCCCGGCCTTAACCAACCGGGCATTTTTTATTTCCCCATGATTGTTTGAAGATGAGCATAAAGCACAATATCCAATCCATACACATCGGGCCGGTATTGCAGGGTGCCATTTTCATCGGCCCAGCAGGTAACATAAGTTATGTATATAGGTGTTTTTTTAGGTAATGAGATATTTGTAGGCTCGGGGTTATCTTCGCTCATATCCTTTATTATGGTGTCCAGGTCTTCACCCTCGCCAAAAAGGCTCTTAGCCAATGCCTGCGGATCTCCCAATCGCACACAGCCATGGCTCACGGCGCGCATACTTTGCCTGAAAGCAGCTTTTGCAGGTGTATCATGAAGGTAAACGCTGCTCTTGTTCTTAAACAGGAATTTGATTGTACCAAGGGAATTATCAGCACCTGGGCGCTGTTTAAAATCATAGTCAAGGTTATCCTTTGTTACGGTCGACCAGTCGATATCTTCAGGATCCTCAACTAAATCGCCATTTTTATATACGTCGATATTCTTGTTTGATAGGTAATACCTGTCCCTGGCCGCTTCAACAATAATCTCCTTGGTGGCTATGCTTTGCGGTATATTCCAAACGGGGTTTACATCCACACTGTGTATTAAACTACCTAATTGAGGTGTTTCGCGCGGAAATGGTTTATCAACTTTGGCAGTATCGCCAAAGTTGATAAGCGTTTCTTTATTATCCATGTTACGCCCCTGGCCAACACAAACCTTCATGTTTAATACAGATTTACCATCTTCAAATACATCAAGGCGGTAGTCGGGAATATTAACATACACATATTTAGGTTCATATGGTTTATTTCGCCAGCGTAAACGTTCAAGGTTGACCATTAAACAGCGTTGTGTTTCTTCTTTTGACAGCCCGGGTAATGCTTCGCCGCTGATAAAAACTTTCTGTAAGGCAATGTACTGTGGATTTTTAGGCTGAATACTATCCAGGTAATTTTTGATGCTTGCGGCTGCAAACACAGCTTTCGTCGAGGTACTGTCGGGACGTTTTGTTGCTGTAAAATATCTTGAGTAGATTTTTTTAGGGTTAATAATTCCAAACTGCAGCGCGTTGGTGTATCTTGTAAGTGTGCTTGCGGTAAGTAACTCCAATTTTGCCAGGGTAAGGTATGCCTCATCAATTGTTTTAATCCCATTTTTATCATGAAATTTAGCAATTAAAGCTTTCAGCTTTTTAGGTCGAAACAGGTTTGAATCCAGGCCATGTTCATTAGCTTTAGTATAATATTGAGGTATGGCATCCAGGTCGCCATTACTTAAATGGTTTAATACAAAAGTTGGCTGGTAATCATTAGCTTTATAATATGCTTCTATCACCGGTTCGTTGGCTAATTTCGACTTTTCGGCAGCCAGCTCTTTTTTAAATACTTCGGCATAGGCTTCGGGGTCAACATCTTTAAAAACTTTATTTTGCGTTATCCTGAAAAGATCGTCGGCCATTTCAGAATGCTTTTTTTTACAGCTTTGAAAAGTGAACAATAAAGCACACAATGAAAGTAATATAAGGGAGGGAAAGGTTTTATTTTTCGTGACGGAGGGCATAATCAAATTTAGTTAAATAAGTCTTATGATTAGCAATACCCATACCACAAAGCCTGTAAGTTTTTAATTAAATTTGAAATCAGACAATTTATCAGCAACATTGAAATAATTATGTCAATAATCTCAAAAAAACACGTATTTTTCTCGATTATTATAGTTTTTTTACTGCCATTTTCAGCCTTTTCTCAAGGTTTTAAACCAGTGAATAAAGACGCCTCTCCCGAGGCCGTAAGCCTATTATCTTTTTTATATGAAATTAAAGGGAAGCACATTCTGTCGGGCCAACAAAATTACAACAGTGATTTGACCATATTTTCGGACAGTGCAAAGGCCATAACGGGGAAATATCCTGCCCTTTGGGGTTCTGATTTTATGTTGTGGGGAGATAAAGATCTTGGCCAAAAACTGGTGGACGAAGCTATAAAAAAATGGGCCGATGGTTACCTTGTTACCATTATGTGGCACCAAGGGCGACCAATTGATAATCCCCGATATGACTGGAAGCAAAGCATCCAGGGTAAATTGACAGAAGCCCAATGGACAGAATTGGTAACCCCCAACACACCCTTAAACCAAAAGTGGCTGGCTGATATAGATAAGGAAGCCGGTTACCTTAAACAGCTGCGCGATGCGCATGTGCCTGTTTTATGGCGGCCATACCATGAAATKAACGGTGTTTGGTTTTGGTGGGGTGACAAAAAAGGTGAGAATGGAATTAAAAAGTTGTGGAAAATGATGTACGACCGCTATACCAATTATCATCATTTAAACAACCTGATATGGGTTTGGGGGGCAAACGGTTTACGTGATATCCCTCAGGATGAGGCTTATGACTATAAATTATATTATCCGGGTGCCAACTATGTAGATATCCTGGGATCAGACGTATATCATTTTGATTATGAGCAAAAGGATTATAACGAATTGCTTAAGCTGGCCAATGGTAAAATAATATGCCTGGGCGAAACAGGAGAACTGCCCAATACCGCCGTATTGGCAGCACAACCCGAATGGGCCTGGTTTATGGTGTGGACCAGTTGGTTATGGACAGACAATACCCACGATAGGGTGAAAGAGGTATATGGGCTACCGCAAACCCTAAACCACGATGAGGTTAAAACAATGCTCCAAAAGAAATAATGGCAGATAAACTACCAGAAGTTTGGCTTCGTGGGCCATTAAGTGATATGCCTGCGCTGGTACAGCCGGTAGCCCATGCGCTCTTGCAGGCAAGAGAAGAGCTTAATGAATTGCTGTATGATTTTCCTGCAACATTGTTATGGGATAAGGTGGCAGGGACGGCGTCGCCGGGGTTTCATTTGCAGCATTTAACTGGCGTATTAGACAGGCTTTTTACTTATGCAAAAGGAGAGAGGCTTACCGGGAGGCAGTTTGAATATTTGTCGGCCGAAGGAAAACTGGATGATGATTTAGATGTAACATCACTTGTGAAGCAATTTAACTTGCAGGTTGACAAAGCGTTGAAGCAATTATATGAAGTAGATGAATCAGCGCTAAGAGAAGTAAGGGGAGTAGGTCGTTTCCAGGTTCCTTCAACGGTAATAGGCCTTTATGTACACGCAGCCGAACATACTATGCGGCATTTAGGGCAATTGCTGGTTACCGTTAAAGTGCTTAAGAGCGAAAATTCGGTCTAAGAAAATACAGCTACAGCGTCCTTAAGGTTTTTGGAAAAGTGCGTTACCACAGCATTTTGATGCCTGTTATCGGGATCGAATAAAAATGTATCAATGCCTAAAGCCGAGGCAGCTTTTATCTCCGATTCAGGGTCGTCACCAATAATCAATAGCTCTTCGGGCTGATAATTATTAGCAGCCATGATCAACGCAAAAATATCCTTTTTAGTTTGGGTGGATACTTGAGGATCAACGATATAGATCGCTTTAAAATCTTCCTCAATCCCCAATAATTTTATTTTGCTCCACTGCAGTTTGGTAAAGCCTGTAGTTACTAAAAATTTATCTATTTTAGTTTCGCTGATGTGTTTATACTCCTCATAGGGCTGCATAGGTAAGGTATACTCCAGGTTTTTAAGCATATCGAGGCCCTTTTTTTTTGCGGTGTCGCTAAGTTTAAACTTATCAGCAACTTGCTGATAAGGCCTTCTTTTCATT
>NZ_JBFUKF010000415.1:0-4390 GCF_056400985.1 Mucilaginibacter sp. P4_G9
AAGCTATTGAAGAAGTTTTGGACATGGCTATTGAGTTGGTAAAACGGGATCTGTAAAACATGACAACACCAATTGATAACTTTTATCTGCAACAACATGAACCCGTAAAAGGCTGCCTGCTGGCTCTACGCGAAATCATCCTTAAACAGGACGCAGATATTACTGCTGCCTGGAAATATGGGATGCCATTTTTTTGTTATAAGGGTAAAATGTTTTGCTACCTGTGGGTGCATAAAAAGCTTTTACAGCCTTATATCGGTATTGTTGAAGGCCGGCGTTTTGATCATCCCGGTCTCATCGTCGAAAAACGCTCGCGTATGAAGATAATGCTTTTTGACGCAGATCAGGATCTGCCGGTTGAAACCATAGAGGCTATTTTGACGCAGGCAATTGACTTGTATAAAACGGGGGTGATAAAAATAAGCTGATTTAATACGATAGATAAATGATTGTATTATATTGCCGGCGAATAAAATTACTGTCATTGTTACGTGTTTAGTGATTGAATAAAAAGTTAAAAATCATGTCGGCGAGCAAGCGATAAATGCCAACGCCGAGCTCATAAAAATGAAATGGTTTTACTAAAACAGGAGTGATAATTTTTCAATCGCCGACACGTTCATTCATTTACTTTAATTTAATCAATAACCCCTATAATAGTTTCATGTACTGGTACGAGGATGACATCAAACACCTTGAAAAGGATAGTTTGAATTTTATATATGAAGCCGAAACGATTTTTTATGGAAGCTCGTCTGTAAGGTTATGGACAAGCCTTTATGATGATTTTAAATACCTGAAACCCGTTAATCTTGGATTTGGCGGATCCACATTAGCCGCCTGCGTTTGGTTCTTTGAAAGGGTAATGACAGGTTATAAACCAAAAAGATTGGTAATCTATGCCGGCGACAATGACCTGGGCGATGGACGCCACCCCGAAGAAGTATTTATATTTTTTCAGCAACTGGTTACCAAAACGCAGCAACGCTTTGGTGATTTGCCCTGCTATTTTGTTTCTTTAAAACCAAGCATCAGCCGTTGGCACATGATTGATAAGTTTAAATACACTAACAACTTAATAGAAACAGAAATTGTTAAAAAAACTAACAATTGGCAGTTTATAAATGTTTATAAAGAAATGATTGATGCCAAAGGTTATCCTAAAAAAGAGTATTTTGTAGGTGATGGTCTGCATTTGAGCCCTGCCGGTTACCAGTTATGGAAACATGTGATTAATGATCATATTAACCGCTAAGCATTACTATTTATTTAATTTGAAGTAATATTTGTTTTGGAAATTTCGCACCAAAAGACCGAACCTAAAATGAAAAGAGCTTACCATAATTGGTTTAGTGCCAGTCTGCATCGTAATATGGAGCTTTTAGTATTTGGACATAGCGGCAAAGCAGTATTATTTTTTCCAACCCGGATGGCCCGGTTTTATGATTACGAAAACTGGGGAATAGTAGAAGCACTCCAGACCCATATAGAAAATGGCGAACTTCAGCTTTTTTGCGTTGATAGTATCGATTCCGAAAGTTTTTATAACCACTGGATACACCCTATTGATCGTATAAACCGCCATTTACAATATGAACAATACATATTGAACGAGGTAATTCCCTTTATGCAAATTGAAAATGGCGAAAACTTTTTTGAAGTAGCCGGTTGCAGCATGGGGGCCTATCATGCAATAAACCTGGTCTTAAAACACCCGGCCATATTTAAAAAAGTAATATGCATGAGCGGCCGGCATGATCTTACACGCCAGATAGATGACTTTAGAGACCTGTTTGATGGCTTCAGAAATGAAGATATATACTTCAATATGCCGCTGCAGTATATGGCCAACCTTGGAGAAGGATATGATTTAGACGCTATACGTAAAATTGAAATTATAATGGCCGTTGGCGAAACCGACCCCTTTGTATCCAGTAACCAGGAATTTAGCGATATACTTTCGTCAAAGGGGATTGATCACCGGCTATACATATGGAGTAAATACGCCCATCGGCCACGATACTGGAAACAAATGGTACAACTATATTTATAGGGGATATTCACGGGATAAGCAACCCGGCAAAATTTTAGCCATAGAAATAAAAGGTTCCGCTATACTAAAGTTAAAAGTCGGTCATTGCTTTGAAACTCACCCTCCCAACATTATCTGGTTTCCCCTTTAATGCAGGGGTAATCGTACCTTTTAATTTCCCGTTTACTTTACTCACCATGATCTTCCGGAAGGTATAATTACCTTTTTCATAGTCAAACGTCTCTCCGTCATCATCATATAAAGAATAAGTACCCGGTTTGCTGCCATAATACCTCACCTCCAGATCAACCTTCTGCCCTGCTTTAGGCGCGTGCAGCATTACCGGCATTATGGGTATAATGCCACCGTCCTTTACATAAACCGGTATTTTATCCAGGCCCGGTGTAACGTTGATGACTTCTCCGTCACCTGCATACTTCCCGGTATAAAAATCGTACCATTTACCCTTTGGCAAGATCACTTTTCTGCTGGTTTGCCCGGCAAATATTGGCGCTACCAGCAAATATTCGCCGGCCATATACTGGTCTTTAACCTCTTTGGTTATGGCCTCTTCATAAGGGTTTTCCTCCAGGTTTACTTTTTTGTTCTCATTTTTGGCTTCCCCTCCAACAAAGCCATCTTCCAGGTACATGGCCCTGAAAGGCGGGATGCCTTCAAAGTGATATTTGGCAAATTCGCTATACCAGTAGGGCATCATCTGCATGCGCAGGTTGGCCATTGTTTTTACCTGTTCGGCAACCTCCGGGAATGACCACGGTTTGGTACCGCTGGCCCAGGCATTGATCATAGCCATAGGCGAAAAAACGTTCGACTGAAACCGGCGTAACCATTCCTCGCCGGTTTTGGAGGAACGTACTTCGGGCGTCCATAACACACCGGCAAAACCACTGTTTACCAACGCTGTTATAAAATCCCGATGATCGTAATAGTCGTTATAGATCACATAAGGGAAAGAAGAACCACCACCATTTGAAGCACGAACCAGGCCAAATGTACGTTGATTACGTTCACGGTAAATTTCGCCGGTGTAACGCTGCATCATTAATCCATATGTTTGGCGCATTTGTTCGGCATCGTGGCCCGAGGGGAAAGTTGCTACGTCGGGCCATAAATAATTATCCCCGCCATCAACCTCGTCCATTTTATAACCGCTGATGCCAATATCTATTTTGCCTTTTTCCAGTTCGCCAAAAAATATCTTACGTGCTTCGGGCATACTGATATCGGGTACTATGCCGTTCCAAACCGTGTGCGAGCCACTGTAAGGTAAAATACTTTTATAAACCGGCGCCTCGGGAGATACATAGGGATTAGTCCATAAATTGAGCCTGATATTCTTTTTCAGCATATCCTGCACAAAACCTTTAGGATCAGGAAACCGGCTGGCATCCCACTCAAAAGTACAGGGGTATGATTTACTTTGCCAGCCTGGCTCAAGCCCGATAAAATCAAGCGGATAACCTTTTTCCTCAAATGCCTTTGCTTCGGCTGCAACACCCTGCGCATCGGTTAAACGCTGCATACGCTGTGTAAAGCCCAGGCCCCAGCGTGGCGGTAAACAACCGCCGCCGTTTAGCAAATTATAACGCCGTACGGCATCTAAAGTAGTTGGACCAGCAAATACATAGATCTCTACCCCGGAAGCGGGCACCAGCATTTCCACACCATCTGAGTATGGATGCGAGCTCCATGTTTTATCAAGATTCCTGTCTTTTATTTCGGGCGGTACCTTACTGTCGCGCCTTACTGCTGTGCCGGCATATACATCAATATACCTGGCCGAGTTGATAAACACACCATAACCATTTGATGATACATAGAAAGGTGTGGGTGCATGGGTGCGCCCGTTATCCTTGCCGGCATAATTGTCAACATGCAGCGTAAGCACTTTACCGCGCTGAAATACAGTCTGGAAATTTAAACCGAAACCAAACAACTGCTCTTTTTTTTCTAACGGAAAGCGCAGGTAAGTTTTACCCCCCTGTACACTACCTGTGATTTCCTGCTGTGGCAAGGGGAAGATAGCCTTTGGCATTTGTGCTAAACCAGCATGATAGGGTTGTACTCCCGCCACTTTCAGTAAGTCATATTCTTCGGACTTACCTATAACGCCTTTCCATATTCCGGGTTCTACTTCCGTCCAGGCGATAGATTGCGCGTGAAGGCCTGCTGTGAAACTCCAAAACAAACAAACCAGCAAAAAGCCTTTCAAATTTTTTATCATGTTAGTTAGGTATAATGGTATAGGTTTTACCTTTTTCTGTAGCAAAGTCAATTACATAACCTTTATTAAAAGATAGATCCGGTAGTTTGGCATCATCCGCCTTCTGGTAAACC
>NZ_JBFUKF010000416.1:0-4378 GCF_056400985.1 Mucilaginibacter sp. P4_G9
CTTAAACATCGGTACAATCGGTCACGTTGACCACGGTAAAACAACCCTTACCGCAGCTATTACTAAAGTATTAGCTGATGCAGGTTTATCAGAAGCCCGTTCATTTGATTCAATTGACTCGGCTCCTGAAGAAAAAGAACGTGGTATCACAATTAACACCGCGCACGTTGAGTATTCAACTGCTAACCGTCACTATGCTCACGTTGACTGTCCAGGTCACGCGGATTACGTGAAAAACATGGTTACGGGTGCTGCTCAGATGGACGGTGCGATCATTGTGGTTGCTGCAACTGATGGTCCGATGCCACAAACCCGCGAACACATCCTGTTAGCTCGCCAGGTAGGTGTACCTGCGCTTGTTGTTTTCATGAACAAAGTTGACATGGTTGATGATCCGGAATTATTAGAATTAGTTGAAATGGAAATTCGTGAATTATTATCATTCTACGAATATCCAGGTGATGATATCCCGGTAATCCAGGGTTCAGCTTTAGGTGGTCTTAACGGCGATCCTAAATGGGTTGGAAAAATCATGGAATTGATGGATGCTGTTGATAGCTTTATCCCAATTCCTCCACGTTTAACTGAGCTTCCTTTCTTGATGCCGGTTGAAGACGTATTCTCAATCACTGGTCGTGGTACTGTTGCTACCGGTCGTATTGAGCGTGGTGTAATCAACTCAGGTGAGCAGGTTGACATCCTTGGTATGGGTGCCGAAAACCTGAAATCAACTGTAACTGGTGTTGAGATGTTCCGCAAGATCCTTGACAGAGGTGAAGCTGGTGACAACGTAGGCTTATTGTTACGTGGTATTGAAAAAACCGATATCCGTCGTGGTATGGTTATTTGCAAACCAGGTTCAGTAACTCCACACACAGATTTCAAAGCTGAAGTTTACGTATTATCAAAAGCAGAAGGTGGTCGTCACACTCCATTCTTCAACAAATACCGCCCGCAATTCTATTTCCGTACTACTGACGTAACTGGTGAAATTTCATTAGCCGAAGGTGTAGAAATGGTTATGCCAGGTGATAACGTTACCATCACTGTAAAATTGATCAACGCTATCGCTATGGAAAAAGGCTTACGTTTCGCTATCCGTGAAGGTGGCAGAACAGTAGGTGCCGGCCAGGTAACTGAAATATTGAAATAACCCCCTAACCCCCGCCGGCTGGTGGGGGAACAAGGTTAGGTTGTGGTTAATTTAACACAAAGTACTTAGTCAATTGACTAAGTACTTTGTTAATATTTAAAAGTCCCTTTTGGGGGATTCAGGATTAAAAATACACGGGAATAGTTCAACGGTAGAATAGAGGTCTCCAAAACCTTTGATCAGGGTTCGAATCCTTGTTCCCGTGCATTAAGCAAAGTAGTAAAGATGGCTAACGTAACTGAATATATTAAAGAATCATACATCGAGTTAACTGAGAAGGTAACCTGGCCAACCTGGCGCGAGTTGCAAAGCAGTGCCGTATTGGTACTGGTTGCTGCAATTATCATCGCCATGGTTATTTTAGGTATGGACCAGATCATAGCCTACTTGCTTAAAACATTTTATAGTTCACTAACATAATATTTAGGAGATAGAGATGAGTGATCAATTGAAATGGTATGTGGTGAGAGCCATAAGTGGTAAAGAGAAAAAGGTAAAACAATATATAGATGCCGAAATTAGTCGTTTGGGCATTACGCATTTGGTACCGCAGGTATTAATACCTACAGAAAAATACTACCAGATGCGCGATGGGAAAAAGATAGCAAAAGAGCGTAACTATTTCCCTGGTTATGTATTAATGGAGGCTGTACTTGATGGCGAAACTGAACACATCATCAAAAATATAAACAGTGTAATAGGATTTTTGGGCGATAAAGCCGGTAATGCTATCCCACTGCGCCAGGCCGAAGTTAACCGTATTTTAGGTAAGGTTGACGAAATGAGCGCCCAGGGCGAAACAATGAATGTGCCGTATTACATTGGCGAAAGCGTAAAAGTAATGGACGGACCTTTCAACGGATTTAGCGGGGTGATTGAAGAGGTTAACGAAGAGAAAAAGAAATTAAAAGTTATGGTAAAGATATTCGGGCGCCGTACGCCGCTTGAATTGAATTACATGCAGGTAGAGAAAGAATAGTATCATGTAGTTAGTATCAAGTAGCAAGATGATTTGCACTGTGGATACAGATGAATGATGCAATAATAATATAAGGATAGGGTAGTAAAGGTCATGATACTTGATACTAACTACTTGATACCATAAAAACCTTAAATGTTACTTAGCTTCCACTTACTAACATTGAGTTATAATTAAAGTAAATTAAAATGGCAAAAGAGATCGGTGCAATGGTAAAGCTGCAGGTTAAAGGCGGCGCCGCAAACCCATCACCTCCAATTGGCCCTGCATTGGGTGCAAAAGGTGTGAACATCATGGAGTTTTGCAAGCAATTTAATGCACGTACCCAGGATAAAGCTGGAAAGGTGTTGCCTGTTTTGATTACTGTTTATGTTGACAAATCTTTCGAATTTATCATCAAAACCCCTCCTGTTGCAATCCAGTTATTGGAAGCAACCGGTTTAAAGAGTGGTTCGGCTGAACCCAACCGTAAAAAAGTTGCCAATGTAAATTGGGAGCAGGTTGAAACTATAGCCAAAGATAAAATGGTAGATCTGAATGCATTTACTGTAGAATCAGCCATGAAAATGGTGGCAGGTACTGCCCGTAGTATGGGAATCACCGTATCAGGTACGGCTCCCTGGAACTAAATTGGTTTCGGATTTCGGATTTTCGATTTCGGATTTTTTTTAAATCTCAAATCTCAGGTCTCAAATCTCAGATCAAAAATTAATTAATTTATACAAAATCAGTTTAAGACAGTGGCTAGATTAACAAAAAATCAAAAAGCGGCACTCTCCAAAATTGAGGCAAACAAATCGTATTCATTAGAAGCTGCATCAGCTTTGGTAAAGGAATTAACCTTAACTAAATTTGATTCATCAGTTGATATAGACGTTCGTTTAGGTGTTGACCCGCGTAAAGCCAATCAAATGGTACGTGGTATTGCAACATTACCTCATGGAACCGGTAAAACTGTACGTGTATTGGTGCTTTGTACTCCTGATAAGGAACAAGAAGCAAAAGATGCAGGCGCGGATTACGTAGGTTTGGATGAATATATTGCCAAGATTGAAGGCGGATGGACTGACGTTGATATTATCATCACTATGCCAAGTGTTATGGCTAAAGTAGGACGTTTGGGTAGAATATTAGGCCCGCGTAACCTTATGCCAAACCCTAAATCAGGAACAGTAACTCCAGAAGTTGGAAAAGCTGTAACTGAGGTAAAAGGTGGTAAAATCGACTTCAAGGTTGATAAAACAGGTATCATCCATACCTCAATAGGAAAAGCATCATTCCCTGCAGATAAAATTTATGAGAATGCATTAGAAGTATTGCAAACAATCTCGAAATTAAAACCATCAGCAGCAAAAGGAACATATTTCAAGAGCATTCATATCTCTTCTACTATGTCTCCGGGAATAACAGTTGAAACTAAATCAGTAGCGGGGATCTAATCATGAATAAAGAAGAAAAATACGACCTTGTTCTTGCCCTTACTGAGCAAATGAAAGAGTACGGTAATTTCTATATTACTGATACCTCTGATCTATCGGTTGCAAAGATCAACGATATCCGTCGTCAGTGTTTCCAGAGTGAAATCACGATGAAAGTAGCAAAAAACAGCTTGATTAAAAAAGCTATGGAAGCTGCAGGTGGCGATTACACTCCAATATTTGATGTATTAAAAGGTTCATCATCAATCCTTTTCTCAAAATCAGCAACTGCTCCGGCAAAGTTGATTAAACAATTAAGGAAAAAAAGTGACAAACCGATTTTAAAAGCAGCTTATATTGATTCAGCAATATTTATTGGCGACAACCAGATCGATACATTGATCAAGTTGAAATCAAAAGAACAGCTGATTGGCGAAGTTATCGGATTATTGCAATCACCGGCCAAGAACGTTATTTCTGCACTACAATCAGGTGGAAATACTATTGCAGGCCTTGTAAAAACATTACAGGAAAGAGGTTAACGAACACCTTATTAAAGTTCGATATTAAAAAACAAAAAGCATTAAAAGTAAAATTTAAATAAAATGGCGGATTTAAAAGCGTTTGCTGAACAGTTGGTAAACTTAACAGTAAAGGAAGTAAACGAATTAGCTCAGATCTTAAAAGATGAGTATGGTATTGAGCCTGCTGCTGCAGCTGTTGCTGTTGCTGCTGCTCCTGCTGGTGGCGATGATGCCCCTGCTGCTGAAGCAGTACAAACTGCATTTGACGTTATCCTGAAAGAAGCAGGCGGCGCTAAATTAGCAG